>CALETM010000104.1 GCA_937920765.1 uncultured Alphaproteobacteria bacterium
ATAAGAGACAGATTTATAACCATTTGTTACAGTCGATAAAATTTAGTATTTTCAAGACGTTAAGCGGCAAACAAGGCTTTTTTTATGGGTAATTTTAAAAAAATGCTTGCTAAAAGGCATAAAATTTGCTAACAACACATCAAGACCGGTGAGGTCTGAAAATTTGTTTTAATAATTTTTTGAGGTTTAAATACATGACTGATACCGCAAATCGCGTTAAAAAAATCGTCGCTGAACACCTTGGTGTTGAAGAATCTAAAGTTACCGAAAGCGCAAGCTTTATTGATGACCTTGGTGCTGACAGCTTGGATACAGTAGAATTGGTTATGGCATTTGAAGAAGAATTCGGTTGCGAAATTCCTGATGAAGCAGCAGAAAAAATTCTGACTGTTAAAGATGCTATTGACTATCTTTCTAAGAATGCGTAAGTCTTGTGGCTTTATTTAAGTGTGAGAACTCGCTGCTATCAGGCGAGTTTTTTCATATAAATCGTTAAATATTAAAATAGGTGAGTGTATGAGAAGAGTCGTTATTACCGGTTTAGGTGTGATTTCGCCTTTGGGGCGCGGTGTTGAACATAACTGGAAGCGTTTGCTGAACGGCGAGTCCGGAATTTCAAAAATTGAAAATATTGACTTAAAAGATATACCGGTTAAAATTGCCGGTCAGGTGCCGTGGGGCGATGCGGAAGGGGAGTTTAACCCTGACAGCGTTTTGCCGCCGAAAGACCAAAAAAAGAACGATAAGTTTATTTTGTATGGTTTGGCTGCAGGTTCAGATGCTATCCGTGATTGCGGCTTTATCCCTGAAACAGAAGAAGAAAAATATCGCTTTGGCGTTATGATGGGTTCAGGTATCGGCGGTTTAAGCACCATTTATGAAAACTCAGTATCATTTAATGAGTTTGGTATTAAAAAAATGTCGCCGTTTTTTATTCCGGCTTGCTTGATTAACCTTATTTCCGGTAATCTTTCCATTATGTTCGGGCTTAAAGGACCAAATCATGCTTGTGTTACCGCCTGTTCAACCGGTACGCACGCTATCGGCGATGCCACCCGCATTATTGCGATGGGTGATGCCGATATGATGGTTGCCGGCGGTGCGGAATCGGCGGTTAATGTGCTGGGTTTGGGCGGATTTGCCCGTATGCGCGCGGTTACGGCAGAATTTAATGACGAGCCGGAAAAAGCTTCGCGCCCGTGGGATAAACACCGTAGCGGCTTTGTAATGGGCGAGGGTGCCGGCGCGGTTGTTTTGGAAGAATATGAACACGCAAAAGCCCGCGGCGCTAAAATTTATGCCGAGGTTGTGGGGTACGGTATGAGCGGCGACGCTTACCACATTACGGCTCCTTCCGGCGACGGTGCGTACCGCGCTATGAAAATGGCGGCTGAGCATGCAAAAGAGCATGGGGTTGAGCTGAAAGACATTAACTACATCAATGCGCACGGAACTTCAACTCCGGCCGGTGATGTCGGCGAAGCTTTAGCGGTTAAGCGCTTGTTTGGCGATGAGATGAAGTATGTTTCAATGTCATCAACCAAGTCGTCCATCGGGCACTTGCTCGGCGCGGCCGGCGCAGTTGAAGCGGTTTATACCATTTTGGCGTTGCGCGACCAAATTTGTCCGCCGACCTTAAACTTAGATGAGGTTGAAGAAGAAGTTGCCGATATTGATTTGGTTCCGCTTAAGGCTGAAAAGAAAGAAATTAAAGCCGCAATGTCTAACTCATTCGGTTTTGGCGGCACCAACTCGTCAATCGTATTCAAAAAGCTTTAAGCTCGGTTGAATACTGCATTTGACGCGGTGTTTTTAAATACAAGAATCCCCTTGAACATTATGCTCAAGGGGATTTTGGTTTTTAGTATGTTTTTTCTTTTTTGTTTTTTACGGCTTGCGCAAGCGGCGGAACATCGCCTAATTTTAAATCCGAGCAATCAATAGCGCGGTGAAAATCACGCTGAAAATCTTGCTTGGTATAGCCGGTTAAATAACCTTGCTGCGCTTTTTTATCAACAATGGAGCTGATAACCGCGTATTTAGTTTCAAGAAAGGCATTAACGTGTTGTTCGGCGGACGGAACAAAACTATCGCGGTTGTCTTTTACTATTTTTTGCAAGGTTTTTAAGTAGCCGATGCGAATAACCGAAAAGTCTTCAGGGCGAGCCTGAACAGTAACGCTGCCGGCGTGTTTGAAATAGTTGTACGGAGTGTCTTTTAAACCGGTTATTTTGGCGTTTTTGTACAATAACATCGCAAGACTCGGAAAATCTTCACATACGGACATTTCTTTTTTAACGTTTGGAAACATCTGCATATAGGGCTTAAAAATTTCGCCTTTAACCACTTTAGTCCAACCGATACTGTCGGCGGCGGAAGCAATTTCAGGCATTTCTTCAACCGTAACGCTGTTGCTTAAGGCGCCTAATTTATGCGAAAGATTATTGTGCGGGGTGCCGCTGTTCCAGTTTAAGACCAAATCCATATCGCCTTGCAGCTGAAAACCGGCAATTAAAACGTTGGCTTTAGTTTTTTTCATTTGCACCATCATATTGGCAATGGCGTTTTCAGAGGTGAAGGTGTCATCGCTGTCAATCATAACAAAAGTGTCATTGTTATTCATACGGCCGGCAACCGCGCGGCCCAAGGTTTCAAACGCCTTGCCGCAACCCAAATTTTCAGAGCCGGACAAAACCTCAACACTGATGCCTTTATCGGCAAATTTATTTTGCCATTTATTTAATTTTTCAGCCGTGTTATCGGTGGAGTGATCATCATAAACAACTAATTTTAAGTTAGGGTAGGTTTGATTGTAAATTGATTGAAAAGTTTCGTCCATGGTTTTAGACGAATTGTGGGTGCGAATCCCGACATAAACAGCGTCAGACATATATAAATCTGTCTCTTATACACATCTCCGAGCCCACGAGACGCTACGCTATCTC
>CALETM010000105.1 GCA_937920765.1 uncultured Alphaproteobacteria bacterium
AAGAGACAGAGAAAATAGCATCTCTGGAAAATGTGAATGTCGTTGTCCTCAACAACAAAATCAACGACTTCGTCAAAGAAAATAATCTCGAAGTAAAGGAAAATCACTGTCGACTTGTTCGCATGGTTCTCCGTCATCACGTTCACAGTTTTCCGCAGAACATACCATTCATTGCCGCAGTAACAGCTTGCGCCGATGGACAAAACGTGGTTTTCGGTATCAAGAGAAAGAAAATCGCCCTTATCTCCGGTAATTCTATTGCCTCTGAGACCAAAGTTGGTGATAACTTCGAAATGGGTGGTGTAAAATACGTGCTGAAGGACACGCTCAACGGCGTTCCAAGGTACGAACCAAAACCAAACAAAAAGTAGATATGATCGTTGGAATGTTGGTCGGTATGGTGCTTTTATCGTCCCCGACCCCGCGTGAGATGCCCAAGCCGCCTCCTGAAGACCGCTTACCGCTCTCCGCGTTGAAGAACTCTGATTTTGCTTATGAAGAACTTGAGCGCATGCACAAGTTCATGAAAAGCAACTACACTCTTGTTAAATACAAGAAGTAATATTTTTAAGCCTCCGTTCCGGAGGCTTTTTTTTAATTTCCACTCCTGAGGAGAATGGCGACGTAACGCCGACGAGGTGGTTAAAAATACAACTTATGCACAGCATACAGTTTATTCTCTTCCGGTATTATTTCTCTTGGCAGTATGGCAATCAAGCTGTTGCAATGAATTATTTTTATTATCTTCCGCCCTTATTGCGCGGACGGTGTTGCGCATATTATCAAGCCCAGCCTGCAAACGATTTATATCTCTTTCCGTCATTCCTTTTTTATACTCCTGATACCCTTCTCGTATCGGTGTCATCGGACTTAACAAAACATCTTCAAGCTCCGCCTGTTCTCTGTTTTTGTACTTTTCCAACTCATAACTTGGTATTTCACAACCTACCGGCATGTATGTTATCGCTCGCCCGCCGTTTTGTTTTGCATCTCGCAAAATATTTATGCGCCGCTCGCCTAACTTTACTTCCTTGGACAGACTCGCCGCTCTGAATGTCTCCGCATATCCCATCCACATTTCTTCGCCCAGCGGGATGTCAAAACTTCTCGTCTTTAAGTTCAGCTCCACTCCTAAATATTCATTCTTATCAGGGATTACTATCGTCTCAATCTGATCTATAGGGTTTAGCGTAAATAACTCGCCCTGCTCAACCCCGTAATCTATATAATATTTCTGGTTTTCCGCTTTGCTGAACCTGTGCACAAAGCCTTGCTCTTTTGCATAACGCCACGCATTGGCAAAACTTAACGTGCCGAATATAATATTCCGCGCTTCCAAATCATTCCGCGGGTGCGATGCATACTTCTCTAACGCTAACTGCCGTCCGGAATATATCGGCTCGCCCATATCCGCGGCATTGTGCTCTTGTTTGAGCCTTAGCGTAACATCCTCGCCGTTTTCCCACGCATATTTATTACATCTTTCAATAAAATCTTTGCCGAACCGATATTGTAAATACTTCAACATCTCGCCATCCGGATGCCGCGTAAAAGGAAAGCGCGGCTCTGCTTCCTGCGCTTTCAGCACCGGCGGTGACAGTTGCTCAATCCTGATACCCAACGCGTAACTCAACGGCATCGCGATTTTAGATTCTTCTATATCATGCAATAAGCGCTTTGCAAACGGTCTTGCTTTTTGTGATTCCATAAACGGAGTTTGCACTCCGGTCCTGCTCACTACAATTGTCCCCGGATATGTCGCCGCCGGATCTTGATCTGATACGACCATAAAGTCATGCTCTTGTAGATATGTAACTAACGCATCGCGATTGCTGTTATCTAAATGAACCAAATTTTGCTTATTTTTAAGATAATAATCTAATCTATGAGCATCAACATAGGTAAAGTATACCGAAACCGGTACTTTCAAGTCTTTTAAGGTATCGTTATCGGTTAAATCCGGATTCCTCATCAGCGATCCTCTTTACTGCCCTTAAACTTCTCTCTGATGTTTTCCATTTGTTGCAAGCGCTTCTCTTGCTCCCATTTTTTACGCAACCTTTCGCGATCTTTTCGCAATTTTTCGGCATAACGAGCTACACTTTCTTCCGGATTTCCAGCCTCTAGTAATTCTCGTATAGTCTTTTCATTAGCTTCTTCCCGTTCTTTAATTCTCTGCTCAACCGACTTGCTTTTCTCTATTTCCTCTTCTTCTTTCCACTTTCTGCGTAACTCTTCACGATGCTTTCGCCATTTTTCCGACCATAAAGCTATATCTTCCTCCGAACGCCCATCTTCTCTCATCCATTGTAATTTCTGCGCATCACCCTCTTCTTTATCTTTAATTCTCTCATCAATGGTCGGTTCTTTTTCTTCCGGCGGATTCTCATCTAACATCACCGCAAACTGATTAAGCAACATTACCCGATACTGCTTGATTTCGT
>CALETM010000106.1 GCA_937920765.1 uncultured Alphaproteobacteria bacterium
TCGGCAGCGTCAGATGTGTATAAGAGACAGCGGCAATGAAGTAAAACTTATTACCAAAGAAAATGTTGAAAACTTCAAAAATTGGTTAAACACAACTCAAGACCCCGATTTTTTATCAGTTGAAGTTTCTCCCGAACTTAAATTAACTGATATATTTCCGCCCAACACTCGTTTTGGCGACACAAAGCAACAAGTGGCTGCCGGCGTAGTTGTTCAGGCCATGAAAGCGAGCGCATCTCCGGAAAAATGCGCTGAATTTATCAGCCTCGCCTCCACTACCGACACCAATCGCGGCATTATCGGCAAAGCATGGCAAAGCATCGGCAACCGCACCAACAACGAATTTCATTATCAAGAAATTGCAAATGCCATCAAAAACACTCCCGACTCAAAATTAATCGGCTTTAATTTAGCCTGCATTAAATATAAATGCTTTACTGAAATCGGAAAAACCGATGACGGCAAAAAACTGACCAATCGTGAAAAAGAGCTTTTAAGTTTGCTGGCTGAAAATACAAGCGGCAAAAACGTTATAAACAAGTTTGTTAAAAACGGCTCATTAATCAATGTTGACACCCCCAACGACATGGCGCGAAAAGCTATTGATGAAGCCATAATAAATAACGGAATAAATAACGTTTTCACAAATTTGGATTTGAAGTTTATCAACAAAGAAATGCTAAAAGAGCAACTCAAGGCCACTTATCGTTTCGATAAAACAAATACTTCTAAAGCCAAAACGCAAGCGGAAAAAAATGCCAATATTTTACCCAAAAAATACACCCGTTTGCAAGATGCCTTTATGCATTTAACCGAAAAGCAAGAAAAGCACGATTCTTCCGATTGGGGACGTATTAAAGGTTTGCATGAGAGGTTTCTTGATTTATGTAAAGATATGGGCATAACTTCAGAGTTAGACAACAACCCGGTTTTACGCGGAATCAGTATGCAAATTGCCACTCGCGATGTTCTTAACGGAAACATTGAAAAACTTAATGACAACATATTAGCCAAAATTATTGCCGCTGATAAAAGCAATGAAATCGTCGACAAATTACCCAATTCATTTATTGAAGCGCACAAAGATGTTTTACTTAAAAGCAGTCCGTATCTGAAACTGCGTGACTCGGTGTTAAACAATCTTGATTCTTCATGGGCAATACCGGCAATCGCGGAAACTAAAAACGTTTCTTTGGCATTGAAAGAAAAAATTTTAGCTGAGGCCGAAAAAGCAAATGCTGCAAGAGCCCCTGAAAAAGAAACTCTTAAAAACAACATATCCTTCTACCTTGAAGAAATGACCAGCGCCACAACCAGATACAACCAAAATCGCCAAAATTTAAATGATGTGGAAGATGCCGTTGATAAAATAAGCGCCACTTTCCATAACATCAAGCGCTATATCAAACAAGATAAAGACGGCAAACCAATTCCGGCGGAAGAATGTTTATCTGCAAGTAATCTTGGCCGCATAATTACCGGCAAAGACCCCAAAGTTTTTCTGCCGCAAGAAGGAAACCTGCCTTTATTCGGGCGCGGCGCTGAAAAAGAACGCCGTGAAAATTTAGAACGAGCTATTAATGATTTTAACCAAACGGTGCAAACCTGCATGCCTGCGCTCAACAAAAAATTATATGACAGAAAATCAAATTCTTATTTTACATCTGCAAAAGAATTGTTAGGCGACAAAATTTTAGCCAATACGGCTCCGTCATTGCTTAATCGTTCTGAAATAGATTGCCGCGCCGACTTTAACAAAACCCGCGATAGCCTTGAGCAAAAATACGGCCGTTACGAGGCCAAGCAAGGCGCGCTTGAAGTTATGGAAAAGACCGACAAATTGCTTATTCAGGCGCGCACGGATTTGAACAATGCAAAAGCCGCTTTGAAAGAAGCCGCTCACGAACTGTCAGGCGTTAAAGCCGCGGAAGAACAAAGCAAATTGCAGGTTGTCGACAATAATTTGGAAGGCAAAGAAAAAGCCGCCGTCCGCCAAGCCAACAAAGCCATTGTTGACCCGCTTGCTAAAAAGCAAGACGCCAAAGCGGTGCTTAACGCCGCAAAGCAAAAGCAAACTTCCAGATAACAGCTCTGAACTTAAAGCCCTTTGCCAAACCGCAAAGGGCTTTTTAACGCTTATGAATTTGATTGCAAAGTATAATCCGATATGCTACACTCCCGCCGTCAAAGAAAGTAAAAACTTTGAACTTTTATATTTCTTGGCTTTAACGTTATAACATTTATTTAACGACGAGGAAATAATGAAAATATTAGTCGGCATGAGCGGAGGCGTTGATTCTTCCGTTACCGCCTGTATCTTAAAAGAAGCCGGTCACGAGGTTATCGGCGCAACCATGTCCATTTGGGATAAAAATCAATCATATAACATTTTTGCTCATAAAGACGCTTGCTTTTCACCGCATGAAGAACAAGACATTAACGAGGCTCGCGCCATATGCCGAAATCTTGATATTCCGTACCATGTAATTGATTGCACGCAAGAATACAAAAAACTCGTGCTCTCAAATTTTAAGCACGAATATTTATCCGGTCGCACCCCTAATCCGTGCGTTTGGTGCAATTCTATGATAAAATTTGAAGCCCTGCCCCGCAGCGCCAAAGCCGCCGGCATTGAGTTTGATAAATTTGCCACCGGACATTACGCCCGCTTATCTTATAATGATAAAACCAAACGTTACCGCCTACAAAAAGCCGTTGATGAAAAAAAAGACCAGTCATATTTTATATATCGCTTAAAGCAAGAGCAACTGGCTAAAATTTTGCTCCCGCTCGGCGGCATCACCAAAAACGAGGTTCGTGAAATTGCCCGTAAATACGACTTAAAAGTCAGCGACAAACCTGACAGCCAAGATTTTTATTCCGGCGATATTAATGATATTTTGCAGCAAGAGCCCAAAATCGGAAATTTTGTTGATAAAAACGGTAAAGTTTTAGGACATCACCACGGCATTTGGAACTTTACCATCGGACAGCGCCGCGGATTAGGCATCAGTGCCGACCGTCCGCTTTACGTAATTGCCCTTAACAAAGACACCAATGAGGTTGTTTTAGGTTATGATGAAGATTGCTACAAGCAGTCCTTAATTGCCAACAACTGGTCATGGCTTTCGGTTGAACCGATAACCGAACCGGCATTGGCCAACGTTAAACTCCGCTCATCGCAAAAGCCGATTGCGGCTGAATATGAACCGCTCGCGGCAGGCAAAGCCAAATTAGTTTTTCGTGACAAGCAAAAAGCCGTTGCCTGCGGGCAGTCAGCCGTTTTGTATGATGATGACGGCTATGTTTTAGGCGGCGGAATTATTGAAAGTACCCAATTATGAGTTTAAGCAAACCTGAAATCTGCGAGCTTTTAGCCGACGAGCAAAATGAAGAAAAATTATTCAAACAAGCTGACGCGGTGCGCAAGCAAAATGTCGGCGACGAAGTGCACCTGCGCGGCCTTATAGAATTTTCCAACATCTGCCGCAACAACTGCTTATATTGCGGCATTCGCAAAGGCAATGCCAAAGTCGGCCGTTACCGCATGAGCCCTGAAGAACTGGTTGAAACCGCCCGCAAAGCCGCCGACATGGGTTTTAAAACCATTGTAATGCAATCAGGCGAAGACACCTATTTTAATACTGAACGCATGTGCGGCATAATTGAGCAAATTAAAAAATTTGACGTGGCGATAACTTTAAGCATCGGCGAACGCAGTTACGCTGAATACAAAGCTTTTCGCGAGGCAGGCGCCGACCGCTATTTAATGCGGATTGAAACCACCGATAAAAAGCTTTACCGCAAACTTGACCCTAACATGAGTTGGCAGCGCCGTTACGAGTGTTTGCTGATTTTGCGCGAACTGGGTTATGAGCTTGGCTCCGGCATTATGGTCGGTCTGCCCGGTCAAAGCCTTTCTTCCATTGCCGATGACTTAATTTTCTTAAAAGATTTGCGCGTTGATATGGCGGGTATCGGTCCGTTTATTCCGCACCCTGATACTCCGCTTGCCAAGTGCGACGGCAACAATCTGCATTTATCACTGCGCACCATGGCCATTATGCGCCTGATGATGCCTGATATTAACATTCCGGCCACCACTGCTATGGAAAGCCTGCACCCGCAAGGACGTTTAATGGCTTTGCAAAGCGGCGCCAATGTGGTTATGCCGAACGTAACCGAGGGCGAATATCGTAAATTGTATGAGCTTTACCCCGGAAAAATCTGCGTTAATGACACTCCGGTACATTGCCGCAGCTGTATTGGGCTTAAAATTATGAGCATCGGCCGCACCATCGGCACCGGTTACGGCAGCCACATCAAAAAATAAGCGGATATACAACTTATACACACCCCGGACTCGTAAAT
>CALETM010000107.1 GCA_937920765.1 uncultured Alphaproteobacteria bacterium
TAACTGTTTTTATGCTATTTACAAGTGTTTAAATTTTTTGCTCAGCTATATAATCCAACCTTGATATTTAAATTAAAGCGCCTTAAATTCAAATATCGGGAGCAAAGGAGTAATTATGGATAATTTGCCGCAATTAAGAGATATACATTTACCGCCGGAAACAATGTTTTTTCCGCTGGGGTACGGTTGGCTCATAGTGCTTGCGGCGCTGATTTTGCTCTATATCTTGTATCGTTTGGCTGAATTTTTGTATCAAAAGAGCAAAAAGCGTTATGCATTAACACTGTTAAAGCGCGCTTCCGCCGATAATTTGGATTCGGCGCGACTGATTTCTGAAATTTTGCGACGAATATGCCTTTATCGCTACAAAAGCGCCGCGGCTTATTATGGCACTGATTGGATTTTGTTTTTAAACAATCATTCCCGAAAACCTTTGCCCGATTCTGCGGCGCAATTGTTGGTCTATGCTCCTTATATGGCGCAAAATAAAAAATATCCGCCGGAAGCTTACCGCGCTTTGCGAGAATTTGCTGAAAACTGGATAGGAGAAAACTTATGATAACTTTCTTATATCCTTATTTTGCGTGGCTCATTTTATTGCCGTTTGTTGTAAAAATAATTTTACCGGCCGTTAAAGGTTCGTACGGAGATGCATTAACAGTGCCGTTTGCCGCCGACTTTGCCGATATATCAGCGCAAAGCAAAGCAAAAAACATATCTTTAACAAAAGCAGGTTTAACCCGCGGCTTTTGGGCGTGCTTTTTAATATACTCGCTGCTGGTGTTGGCGGCGATGCGACCTGTGCAAATGGGCGAGCCCGTTCGCATAAGCAATGAGGGTCGTGACATTTTAATGGTTACTGATATTTCAACCTCAATGCTTGAAGAAGATTTTTCCACCCGAAACTTTCGTCTTAGCCGCTTAAATGCCGTAAAAGCGGTGGTTTCTGAATTTGTAAAAAAACGGCAAGATGATCGTATCGGTTTAATTTTATTCGGCACGCAAGCATATTTACAAGCGCCGTTGACTTATGATCGCCAATCGGTGCTTGAAATTTTAAATTCAGTTGATGCCGGCATGGCAGGTAATTCCACCGCCATCGGCGATGCTTTGGGACTGGCCCTTAAAAGCCTTAAAGATAAGGGTGGAGAACTTAACCGCAAAGTAATAATTTTATTAACCGACGGTGAAAACAATGACGGCAAGTTAAGCTTGCCGGAAGCAGCGAATATGGCGGCGCAGGAAGGTGTAAAAATTTATACCATCGGAGTGGGGAGCGGCAGGCAGTCGCTTATTAATGCCTTTTTCGGCGGCGGCAACACTTCGCTTGATGAAAAAAGCTTAAAACATCTTGCCGCTGAAACCGAAGGACGTTATTTTCATGCCGACGATTTAAAAGGGCTGGTTAATGTTTATAAAGCCATAGATTTGCTTGAACCGGAATCTTCCGATGAAAACTTTGTGTATCCGCGGCAAGATTTATATTATTTGCCGCTATTGGCGGCGGTACTGTTAGCGGCGATACTGATGTATGTTTATCAAAGAAAGGGTGAATAAAAATGACGGAATTTGTTAATAATTTTCATTTTTTGCGCCCGTGGATATTGCTTTTGCTTTTAATTCCGCTGTTTTTTTATTTTACGATATTTAAAAATTACCGTAATTTAAGTAATTGGAGCAAAGTGTGTGATAAACAACTATTAGATTTTTTGCTGATAAAAGGCAACGATTCGCGCCGTAAAGTCAGTGCTTTTCTGATGTATGCGGGTTTGATTTTTGCCATAATCGCCGCGGCGGGTCCCAGTTGGCAAAAAGAGGCTGCGCCGTCATTAAACTACAACACTCCGCTGATGATAGCGCTTAATTTATCATCAGAAATGAAGCAGACTGATGTTACTCCCAATCGTTTGGCGCGGGCTGAAATGGCAATGAAAGATATGTTAAGCCTGCCGCAAAGTGCAGACACGGGATTAATCGTTTATACAGACGAACCGTTTTTAATCTCGCCGCTTTCCGCCGATGCTGAGCTTGTGGTTAATTTGTTGCCGGCGGTAAATTTTGATATTATGCTGGTAAACGGCGATAGGCTTGACAGGGCAATAGATTTAGCGGTTGAAAAAATTAAAGCCGCTAAATACACCCAAGGCAATATTGTTGTTTTCAGCTCCGGCGGCGGCATTAACTTTAACAAAGCTCTGGCGGCGGCAAAAAAAGCTGCGGCGCAAAATATTTATGTCAGCACCGTAAATGCTGCCAAAGAAAAAAGCGTTCAGCTTGAGCAAATTGCCAAAGC
>CALETM010000108.1 GCA_937920765.1 uncultured Alphaproteobacteria bacterium
AATTAAATGTATATTTGTACGGGCGGCAAGTTGGTCAGCTGCTGGAAGATTCTCTCGGGCATTTAATGTTTAAATATACGGAATCGGCGTATCCGTTGTCAGTCAGAATGCCGGTTAGCAGTTTGCAATATGATGAACGCTTTACGGAGCCTTTTTTTGATAATTTGACACCGGAAGGTGATGCTTTAAGCCTGATTGCAAGCAAATTTCATATATCGGATAATAATGTGTTTTCAATATTAAACTACATTGGGGGCGATTGCGCCGGTGCGGTTTCACTCTATTCAGATAAATTTCAGCAGCATGTAGACTCGCCCTTAAAAGAAATTAACCAAGAAGATTTGGCAAAAATCATTGATGAACTTCCGGCAAATCCGCTCTTAACCGGCATAGACAATGCGCCGCGCTTATCTTTAGCCGGTGCGCAGTCTAAATTTGCAGTATATAAAGGATTGGACGGTAAATATTATCGTTCTGATGATGAGCATCCGACAACCCATATTATTAAAATAACCAACAAGTATTTTGACGGGCTGCTTGAAAATGAACTTTTTTGCATGAGCTTAGCTAAAAAAATGTTTAATGATACGCCTGATGTGCGCTTAAATTTGGCTGACGGTAGAAAATATTTGGAAATCACACGATACGACAGAAAGCAGATTAATAATAAAATTGAGCGATTACATCAAGAAGATTTTTGTCAGGTGTTAGGTTATTTGAGTCGTCAAAAATATCAATCAGACGGCGGTCCGAAAATACCGCAGCTATATAATGCGATTATGGAATATTCAGCCCGTAAAGCTATTGACGGATACAAATTTATACAGCTTTTGATTTTTAATTATTTGATTGGCAATACTGATGCTCATGCTAAAAACTTTTCTTTTCTGCATATAAATAAAGAAAATAAAGTTATGCTGGCACCGGCTTATGATTTGGTTTCCGTTGATATTTATCCTGAAAAAGTTGTTAGCCATAATATTGCCATGACGATTAATGGTAAAATCAGCTATAATAAACTCCGCAAAAAAGATTGGCTGGAGTTGTTTGCTCTGTTGCGCTTAAATTCTACAAGCATGATGAAAGAGCTACGCAAAACTTTTGCCGGTATTGTTGATAGTGCGCAACAACTTACTGATGAGCTTAATAAAAATCAGGTGACGGCATCAGCGGTTTATGCAAAAATATTGCAGAATATAAAAACCCGCTATAATATTTTGTTTGGTGAAAGATAGAGCTTAAGCAGTTAAAACTGCAATTAAAATAGTATTTGATAATAGAAAGTACAGGTGTCTTTGTCTTCACAAATATTGCAGAAATTTTCCATCTCAGCGATGGTTAAATCTTTAAGGCATTTGGCTCCGGTATAACAATAACTATCGCCCCAAGCCGAATTAGCATCGTTGGAGGCGTCCCCTTTACGAGTTGTAAACTTGGTTCGCAAAAGTTGGCCTCTTTGGGCTTTGGCGATATTAAACAAATTCATGCACGATTCTTTTTGCCCCTTATTTATAAACAATCTGAACTCAAAGTAATACTTAACATTGTCAACTGTATAGTTTCGTAAATCAATAGCAGTCCCGAAAATATCGTAAATTTTGGAAGACGTATTTTCGCGTATCATTTCTTTAGGAATAACGTCAAGCTTGGTAAGTATAGGTATCATATTGGCGGAGATATTTGTTTTTGAGCGCTTAAACTCGTCTAAATGAATGTTTACATAATCTAAAATCGAGCTGATTTGCTCTGCCTGTTTATTTAGCTTATATTTCATCATTGCCTTAGAGTAACCGGCAATAGCTCCAACGCTTAAAACCCCGATGATAGCCAAAACACCAAGCATCTCCACCATACTTCTTCCCGATTGTGTATACATGAGCTAAAATCCTCTCAAATTGTTGCATTTAAGAAGATTTTAGCTCGCGTTTTTTTTTTGCAATATTTACGAGTCCGTGCT
>CALETM010000109.1 GCA_937920765.1 uncultured Alphaproteobacteria bacterium
AAATATTGCAAAAAAAAAACGCGAGCTAAAATCTTCTTAAAACCAACTTTTTGAGGAGATTTTTACTCATGACAAATATAAATAATCAAAGCTTGCGGATGGTGAGGCAGATACGCAGTAACTTTTTTTCGCGGTGTACAAATAGTTACATAAGAAAAAAAGTTACAAGTAGATGCCCGCTAGACGCGAGCACCGGACGCAGTATGGTGGAAATGCTTGGCGTGCTCGCTATCATCGGAGTCTTAAGCGTCGGTGCTATTGCCGGTTACTCTAAGGCTATGTTCAAATACAAGCTCAACAAGCAGGCAGAAAGCTTTAACATGCTCTTAAACACCGCCATTCAGCTGCAACCCGATTTGCTCCGCACGGTCAATCAGGGCTCTCGTATTTCCAGTGAATTTTTCTATAAAGCCAACCTGCTCCCTGACGGTATGACCTTTAAAAACAACCGTATTTACGACATTTTTAACAGCGAATTGCATTTTATGTTTTACCATTCGCCTAAAAACAATCAAATTTCCGAATATACAGAATACTTTCTTGAATATAAAATGGAGCGTTCCGGCACATCTGCCACCTCACGAAGTATTGAAATTTGCCGCAATATGCTGAACGCCGCCAAAGAAAACGCCGGAGATTTACCTTTTATCCAACTTCGCTCCGGCAAAGATGAAACCAGCGCAAATTTTGATACAAAATTTATTTACGGCGACAAAGAATGCACCGGCAAACGCACTTGCCTGCGCAACATGGGCGTAAAAACCATGGACGATTTTTGCTCTTCCTGCAACTCTGAAAATTGGTGCACCATACTTTATTATATATACTTTGATAACCCGTATTAAAAGCAAAGTCTTTACTAACTTTTTTTGTTGACGCTGAATAAAACTTGTTGTAGCTTATGTGCAGTTTGTTATTTTTGAGAAAGATGCAAAAATGAGGTTTATATACATACATTCCGGTAGTATCATTATCCCCTAAGGGGATACTTTTTTGCACACATTCACATTTTTTATTTTAATCAATTTCAAAAACATAATCATAGGTAAAAACAATGAAACATTATGCTGAAGTAAAGGCAAAGCCTGACTTTGTTGAGCTTGAAAAAGAAGTTCTCAAATTTTGGGAAGAAGATAAAACTTTTGAAAAATCGGTACATAACCGCGACGGCGCCGCCGAATTTGTATTTTATGACGGACCTCCGTTTGCCAACGGCACTCCGCACTACGGGCACATTATGGTATCGTATGTTAAAGACGTGGTTGCCCGTTTTCAAACCATGAACGGCAAAAAAGTTGAGCGCCGCCTCGGGTGGGACTGCCACGGCCTGCCGGCTGAAATGTCGGCTGAAAAGCAATTAGGCGTTTCCGGACGCAAACAAATTGAAGAATACGGCATTGAAAAATTTAACGACTTCTGCCGCTCCGACGTGCTTAAATATTCCGGCATTTGGGTTGATATGTTCAAACGCATCGGCCGTTGGGTTGACTTTGCCCATGACTACAAAACCATGGACTTGCCGTTTATGGAAAGCGTTATCAACAACTTTAAACAACTTTATGACAAAGGTTTAGTTTATGAAGATTACCGCGTTTTGCCATACTCTTGGGCAGCGGAAACTCCGCTTTCAAACTTTGAAGTAAACCAAGGTTATCAAGACAAAACCGACAATGCCATCACCGTTATGTTCACGCTTGAAAACGGCATGAAAATGCTGGTTTGGACCACCACTCCGTGGACCCTGCCCTCAAACTTAATGCTTGCGGTCGGCAAAGAAATTGATTACGCCGTTATGGAAGAAAACGGTCAAAAATATATTTTGGCGCAAGCCCTGCTCGGCCGTTACAAAAAACAACTGGAGAACGCCGTTCAGGTTGGCACCCTTAAAGGTTCCGAATTGGTCGGTTTAGGCTATGAGCCGATGTTCCCGTACTTTAAGCACCTTAAAGCCAAAGGCGCGTTTAAGGTATTAAGCGGCGAATTTGTTTCAACCGAAGACGGTACCGGCATTGTTCACATCGCCCCCGGATTTGGTCAGGACGACTTTGACGCCTGCCGCGCTTATGCTGAAGATTTTCCGGTTGTTTGTCCGGTGGACGAAGCCGGTAAATTTACCGCTGAAGTTCCCGACTATCAGGGCAAACAGGTGTTTGAAACCAATGAGCCGATTATGCAACTTTTAAAAGAAAAAGGCTTGCTTGTTAAAAAAGAACAATATACTCACTCTTACCCGTTCTGTTGGCGCACCGACACTCCGTTAATTTACAAAGCAATGTCGTCATGGTTTGTAAAAGTGACGGATTTTCGCGACGATATGGTTAAAAACAATCAGCAAATCAACTGGGTTCCGGAGCACATTAAAGACGGGCGTTTCGGCAAATGGCTTGAAGGCGCGCGCGACTGGTCAATTTCACGCAATCGTTTTTGGGGCACACCGATTCCGGTTTGGAAATCTGACAATCCGGCCTTTCCGCGCACCGATGTTTTCGGTTCCATTGCCGAAATTAAAGCCAAAACCGGATTTGATGTTACCAACTTGCATAAGCCGTATATTGATGAAGTTGTTTACCCCAACCCTGATGATCCGTCCGGCAAAACCATGATGCGCCGCGTCGGCGATGTGTTTGACTGCTGGTTTGAATCCGGCTCCATGCCTTATGCGCAAGTTCATTACCCGTTTGAAAATAAAGAGTGGTTTGAAAACCATTTTCCGGCCGACTTTATTGTTGAAGCCATGGACCAAACCCGCGGTTGGTTTTATACTTTAACCGTGCTTTCAACTGCGCTTCACAATAAACCGGCATTCAAAAACTGCATCTGCACCGGTTTATTAATGGCAGAAGGCGGACAAAAGCTGTCCAAACGCTTAAAGAACTATCCTGACCCGAATGAAGTTTTAAACAACATCGGCTCAGAAGCTTTGCGTTGGTTTTTGGTATCATCTCCGGTGTTAAAAGGCGGCAATTTAGCCGTTGACAAAGAAGGAAAAGAAATTGCAAAAGCTTCGCGCGCGGCTTTAATTCCGCTCTGGAACGCCTTCTATTTCTTTACTTTATACGCCAATGCCGAAGAATATAAAGCCAAAGAAATTTCCACCTCAACCGAAGCTATTGACAATTACATTTTATCAAAGCTTAAACACTTGCGCAACACTGTTATGCAGGGCATGGAAACTTATAATATTTCTATGGCAACCGATGAGGCAACCTTGTTCATGGAAGTTTTGAACAACTGGTATATTCGCCGCACCCGCAATCGTTTTTGGGAAGGCGATGCTTTAGCGTTTGACACCTTATATACGGTTTTGTTGAACTTAAGCAAAATTTTGGCGCCGCTGATGCCGTTTGTTGCCGAATACATCTTCAAAAATTTGACCGGCGAGGAATCTGTTCATTTAACTGATTTTCCGACCCTTGACAGCATTAAATCCGATGAATCCCTGATGGCGGAAATGGACTTTTTGCAAGATTTATGTTCAGCCGGCAAGTTTATCCGTGAAGAAAAGAACTTGCGCAACCGCTTGCCGCTTGCCTCATTAACTTTGGTCGGCGCAACCTTAAAGCCCGAGTATCAAGAAATTGTTAAAGACGAGCTTAACGTAAAAGAAGTTAAGTTTGACAACAACCTCGCCGCTTATGCCGATAAAAAGCTTTATCTGTACACTCCGCTGTTGGGTAAAACTTTAGGCAAAGATATGGGCGCGGTTATGGCCGCATATAAGCAAGGCAATTGGAGCTTAAACAACAACGGAACATTAAGCATTGCCGGTCAAACCCTGAACTCTGATTTGTTTGAGGTTCGCCTTGACATGAAGCAAGGAGTCGCCGGCCGCGCGTTTGCCGATAACAAGGCGGTTGTTACCCTTGACACCAATGTTACCGACCTCTTAAAGCGCGAGGGTATGGCGCGTGACTTTGTCCGCATGGTGCAAACTTTGCGCAAAGATAAAGATTTCAACATCTCCGACCGCATTGCGCTCTGTTGGAACACCGCCGACCGCGAGTTGGCGCAAGCCTTAAACGAAAACAAGGCTTATATTGCCGAACAGGTTTTAGCGGTTAAAATTGATGAAACCTGCCCATCGGGCACCACCGATAACATTGAAGGAAAATCTATCACCTTTGATGCTAAAGTAGCCTAGGCTTAAAAAAAACCTATAAAATCCGCCTTAAAAAATAAGGCGGATTTTTTATGTAAACTCTTGATTATATTAACATAAAATCACCTCAAAACGTTCAATTTAAACGTACGTTTAAATCAACCATTTTTTTGCATTTGTGCAAAAATAAACAATCAAGCAAAAATAAACAGTTAAAAAGAAAGCTCCCCGCCATATTATAAGATAGCAAGCGTGAGCAAAAACGTACGTTTATGTACAATAAGTTTGTTATTTAAACATTGTTTAGGAGAAACATTATGAAAATATGGACTATCGCACTTTTAGCTTCCTTAGCTTATTCAACTTCAGCCATGGCATTTTCACTGCCGAAGCTTGATTCCAATCAGGCAAAATTAAACGCTTGCATTACGCAAGAAGCTCAGCAAGCTTTAGCTAAAGGCAGTTTGACCAAGGCTAATATTGATAAACAGGCCGAAAAAATTGCCACAACTTGCGCAACCAAATTAGCCCTTAAAAATGATCCGGCAACCACACAATTGGCTGTTACCATTATTAACGGACTTGTAAAATAAGGATAGATGCCATGAGAAATTTTCCCTGCAAAACAGCGTTTGCTTTAGCTGTTTCTATGCTCGTTTGTGGCTGCGGAACAACCAATAAGCTAAAATTTGAGCATTTCACGGAAGAATATAAACAAGGTGAATTTTGTAAAGCAACCGATACCGTACTTGATGAAAAGAATGTGTGCAATACTGACATTGAAAAATTTAAACCTGCCGACTTTAATATTGATGAGCAATTAAACGCCGGAACATCATTGTTTTTAGCACAAAAACACGAATTATCCGAAAGTCTTTTTGAAAAAGCATCATCCTCAATTCAAGAAGATTTATCCTCTACCGGAATAGCCCGTGGCACCGTTGAAGTCGTTGCCAATGCAAGTATGCTTGACTACAATCCGATGATTATGGACGGCATTTATTTACACTCATACACATTTTTAAACGCCTTATCGACCGAAAATAAAGACGATGCAAAAATTCAAATTAACCGTGCTTATAATTTTCAGCAAAACGCCGTAAACGCGTTCAGTAAAGAAATTGAAAAAGAAAAAGCCGATGCTGCTAAAGAAGCTTCTCAAATGGAAAAAGATGCCAAAGCAGCTAACGATAAAAACATTTCCGATGTTATGGCCAACTACAAGCAATTTGCCAAGTGGAAAGGTTATTCCAACTTTGTAAACCCATATGTAACCTACATCAGCGGACTTTACTTTATGACCAACGGAACCGGCAACAGCGACTATGAAAACGCCTCTAATTATATGAAACGCGTTCACGGTATGGTAAGTTCCAACACCTTTGTAAAAGACGATTTGGCTATTGCCGAAAAGTTGGCGCAAGGCAATCGCAGCGCGCTTAAACCAACCGCATGGGTTGTTTTTGAAAACGGTTTGGTTGCCCGCTTTAAAGAATTCCGACTTGATTTGCCGATTTTTATCGCCACCGATAATGTTAAAACCGCATCGTTGGCACTGCCCTATCCTGAGCAACGTGATGAAGCATTCAAAAACATTGCGGTTTCAAACGGCAAAAAGAAAGTAACGACCGAAACTCTTGCTGATATAGATAATATTTTCATTGCCGAATTTCACAAAAAGCTTCCGACCATTGTAGCCAAAGCCGTAACCAAATTAGCCTTGCAAACTGCCGCACAAGCGGTTGCGCAAGACCAGTTCGGCGATTTAGGCGGAATTGCCGCCGCTGCATATTCGGTTATGACAGCCGGCGCCGACACTCGCAGTTGGTACAGTTTGCCTAAAAACGTGCAATTAGCTAAAGTTGCGAAAAACGGCGATAAAATAACCTTATACATCGGCGATAAAAATATTGATGTAAACGTGCCTGAAAACGGCAACTCTATTGTTTATGTCAGAACGCCGAGCGCGGCAAGCAATCCGGTTGTTGAAGTATTTAATCTGTAACTGAAAGGTCTTAATCATGAACAAAATAATTGCTTTTTGCGCAGTATTACTGCTCTTTGCCTGTGCTGCTCCGCTTGAATACGACCGCGCTAAATTTTCCATTAATCCCGATGTAAAATTCAGCGCCATCAATTCAAATTCTAATATCAGAGAACGCGATGGGCAAGTTGTGGCTCAAGTTATGGGCATCAGCGCCAAAAATCAAGCCGTATACTATAAAGTTGAATGGTTTGACGCTAACGGCATGAATATCAGCAGCTCGTTATCCGCATGGAAAAAAGTAAATTTATTTAAAAATTCTGAATTTATATGGAAAGCTGTTGCTCCTTCAAAACGAGCCTCTGCTTACCGCATTTACATAACCGATGACATCGGCAATGGCATAATTGAATAAGGAAAATTAAAATGAAAAACATTGTAAAATTTTTTATGATTGCATTTGCAGCATTAACATTAAACGGTTGCGCCTCCGAAACCGTATTAATTGATAACGACAACGACTCAACCTCCCGAGCTGCCGCTTTGGAAAGCCGTGATTTTGAAAGCGTTTCAAACAAAATGATTGCCGATATGCTTGAAATGGGCACCTTAAACAAACCGAACGGCGGCGTTTATGTGTTGGTTATTTCCCGCATTGAAAACGACACCATGCAGCGCATTGATGTTGACGAACTTTCTAAATCTATCCGCATTGCCTTAATGAAAAGCGGAAAAGTCCGTGTTACCACCTTCAATGAAGATTCAATGGTAATGGCCTCAAGCCAACTCCGTAAATCAAAAGAATTTAACCAAGCAAACGTTAGAAAAGCCGGTTCTTTAGCAGCCCCTGAATTAAGTATGTCAGGCAAAATCACTCAAAAAGAATTAAAAGTTTCCGGCAAAAAACGCATTGAATATCGCTTTTCATTATCAATCACCGATCTTTCCAACGGTTTAACCTTATGGGAAGGCGAAGAACGCATTACCAAACTTGCCGACAAAAACGCCGCCAGCTGGTAATCCTTAAGGAGTAATAATATGAAAAAAATAATTTTAGCATTGTTTTTATTTACGACAATTAGCGCACAAGCCAAAGAAATTACCGTAACCGCCTACGGCGAAGGCGATGATTATGATTGGGCGGTACTGAACGCGGTTGAAAACGCCGTACGGCAAACCTCTGATATTACCGTGGAAGGCAAAGGCTTGCACAAACTTGACGTTGCCGCCACCGCATCAGTCGACGCCAACCATTCCGCCGGATATAACAGCAACGATTCGCTGAATACTGAAGAAAAAAAGCTCCAAGGCGTTTTGCCGCAAAACAACAGCTTTAACGGCAGCAAGCAAAACTCGCAACAATTTAATGAAAGCGCCTCGCTTAATGCCATGGTCGGCGTTCGCGATAACTCCAAAAATATTCTTGCCAAATACAAAGGTTCGGTTTCATCCTATGAGGTATTGGAACAAACCCAAGAAAACGGCAAATACCGAGTTAAAATTAAAGCGACTGTTATCAAAGAAGATGTTTACGATTCGCATGATTACAAATCAAAAAATTTAGTTAAAAAATCGGAATATTCTTTGGCGATTATGCCGTTTAAAATTGCGCGCAATGCAAGTTGTTTAGGCAAAAATCTAAGCAACAGCGACACTAATGCCGTTATAAGCAGCTTGTTTATTGAAAAACTGGCGCCAAGCCGCAAATTTAATTTGGTCGACCGTAACAATTTAGACGACTACGCCTCTGAAATGGCATTGATTGAAAGCGACATGACTTTACCCGAAAATAAAGTTAAGCTCAAAAATGTGGCCGCCGCTGATTATATTTTAGTCGGTTCGGTTGATAATTTCAGCGCCTCTACCCATAAAGAATATATTCCTTTAACCGGTGAAACCAGCTATGAGAGCTATTCTAAAGCAAAAATTTCGTATCGTATTTTGGAAACTGCCACCATGGAAATTGTTTCTGCCGGTTCATCTGAACAAAAATTCAGCAAAGACGGAGCTTTTTCATCATGCGAAAATGTCAAAGAGCTATTGTTGAAACGCGCAATTGCCGATGCAGCGGAAAAAATTCTGACCGACGTTTTCCCTGATTATAAACCGGCACACAATTCCTCCTCTAAAAAAGCGGTAAAAAAATCGGCTCCGGCGCAAAAACCCGATTATTCACTGCAATTGTATTAAAATGGTCAGATAAAATACTTATCCCCTACCCCCTGAAAAAACATTTTCAGGGGTGTTTTTTATTGCAATATTTTTCAACAAAATACTGGACAAAAAAACAAACGCGTGTTATTATGAGCTTATATTAAAAGGATAATCCGTTATAGTTAAGGAGTTTTTATCATGACAGAGAATACTGAATGGACAGACGAATTAAAAAGACAGCTTGATTCCTTAGAAGCTGCCGGCGTTGATATTTCTGATTACAAAGGCATTAAAACCAAAGAAGAATACGAGGCCAAAAAAAATGAGCTTACTCGCAAACTTGAAGAAGTCAAAGCTCCTGAAGTTAAAGCTGATGAAGCTAAAAATGCTGAAAAAACCCCGACCGATAACGACAAACCCCAAAGCTTAGTCGTTGATAATGAAGGCGGCGACAAAACTGATGATTTGCAGTGGATTGAAGAAAAACGCAAATTTTGGAAAGAATACGCCGAATCAGTTGAAAATACTTTTGAAAACGACGCTAAAAAAGATATTGAAAGCAAAAGTTTTCAATGCTCGCTCACCAAAGACAAAGATCATGGCGAAATTACCTACACTTCGCCGACCAACGCGCAAATCAGCAAAGATTCGCACCTTGTTATGTATCAGGGGTTGGTAAAAGACGCCTTGAAAAATAATTTAACCATTACATTCGGGCAATCGCTTGATGATAAGCAAAAAGCCATGTTACTCGCCGCTTGTTTAATGGAACAAGGCACTTACGGCAACGGCAATAAAGTGGCAATGGTAAACCCGCCCAAAATTGATATGAACGCCGAATATATGAAAGATATGCCGGAAGATGTTAAAAAAGTTTTGGAAGGTTACGCCAAACAGCAAGAGATTGAAGCCAAACAACAAGAGGCTCGTCAAAAACTTGAGGAACTGAAAAAACGCAGAAAAGAAAATGACGCCGCGGAAGGCAAAACTCCGGAAGAGCAGCAGGCTCTCATGAAAGAACGCAGACAAATTTTGAAGGAACAATACGGCGCCATGAAAGAAAGCCTTACCCCTGAACAAGCTGCCGCCCGCGAACAAAAAGAAATTGACCGCGAAAAAATTATGGCCGCCCGCTTAGGCATTACCGGCGCTTACACCACCAAAGACAGCAAAGGTAATGAACGAGTTGTTACCGAAGAAAAAGGTCTTGATAAAGCCAAAGATTCCAAAGGCAAATTGCGTGTCCCGAAATATATGCAAAAGGCTTTAGCCGAAAAATATGGTAAAAACCAAGGCAAATAATTACTAAATACAAAAGCAAAATCCGCCGATAAATTCGGCGGATTTTTTATATTTTAAACAGTCGGATTTTAATCATCGCCGAACGAACTGCGCCCTAAATTAATATTACGGTTAATATCCATACATAAAATAATGCCGAAACTTGCCATTACCGAAAGCATCACCGTTCCGCCGTATGAAATCAGCGGCAACGGAATCCCTACTACCGGAAGCAACCCCAATACCATGGCAATATTAATAAACACATACATAAAATAGTTGGTATTAAGCCCGATAACCACCAGTTTGCCATAATAACTGGTTATTCTGAACGCAAACAAATAGCCGTACGCGATAATCACCAAATTAAGCAACACCACCAACACCGCGCCAATCATACCAAATTCTTCCGAAAGCATGGTAAAAATAAAATCCGTATGTTTTTCCGGCAAAAAGTTTAAGTGGCTCTGCGTGCCGTTCAAAAATCCTTTGCCGAAAACTCCGCCTGACCCCAGCGCGATTTTAGATTGGATAATATGATACCCAGCCCCGAGCGGATCACGCTCCGGATTCAAAAAGGTTAAAACGCGGTCTTTTTGGTAATCATGCAAAAACTGCCACGCAATCGGCGCCATTGCAATAGCCGAACCGCCGACAATAGCAAATTTCCACCATTGAACGCCAACCACAAAAAAGATAACCATCGTGGTAAACAAAAGCATTAACGCCGTGCCTAAATCCGGCTGCAAAATAATCAGCGCCGCCGGAAACAGCGCCATTAAAATCGGCGCAATAATGCCGCGCAAACTCTGAATTTTATTTAATGTGCAGCCATGAAAGTATTTAGCGAGCACCAACACCATGGTTATTTTCATTAGTTCTGATGGTTGCAGTTTAAACAGTTTTAAATCAATCCAGCGCTGCGCACCCATACCGATATGTCCGCCGACTTCAACCCCGATAAGCAAGAGCAGAACCAAAAAATATGCCACGTACGAATATTTAAGATAAATTTTAACATCTACCAGCGCTAAAAAAATCATCAACCCCAATGAAACGCCAAAACGCGCCAACTGTTTTGCCGCCCACGGACTCCAACTGCCGTTAGCCGCCGAATACAGCACCACAATACCAATAAACGCAAGCAATATTATGCATAACACATATCCCCAGTTAATGCTGTAAAACCGGTCTTTTAGTGATAACTGTTGGCTTTTAAAACCAGCCTCATAATATTTATACATCAGATCGCCCTACTCTATATTAAGTTCTATCGCTTTTTGCAAAATTTTGGAAGCAATCGGTGCCGCCACTCCTGAACCGGAAGAGCCGTGCTCAACCACCACCGCAACCGCGTATTGTGGTTTGTCGTGCGGAGCATATCCGATAAATAACGCATGATTACGCAGTCGCCACGGCAGATTTTCATCTTTAACAATACCGTTTTGGCGCTCTTGCATACTGATGCGGCGCACTTGCGTAGTGCCGGTTTTGCCGCCCATTTTTATGCCATTGATATCAAACCGCGCGCCTCCGGCAGTTCCGCGCTCACCGTTTACCACCTCAAACATTCCGCGCTTAACAATCTCAATATTTTTGCGTGACACCGCAATTTTTTTAATTTTTCCTTTGTCTTGCAAGCTAAGCGGCACAAAAGTCGGGCTAACCTCATACCCGCCGTTGACCACGCGCGCGAGCATAGTCGCCAACTGTATCGGCGTTGCCAAAACATAGCCCTGCCCAATGCCTGCAATTACGCTCTCACCCTGCTGCCATTTTTCACCAAAACGAGCCATTTTCCACGCCGCGTCCGGAATTAAGCCGCCGCGCTCGTTATCAAGCGTAACGCCGGTCGGCGAACCCATACCAAGTTTGCGCGCCATTGCGGCAATTTTTTCCATACCTAGTTGCAACGCCACTTCATAAAAGAAAATATCGCATGAGTTTTTAAGCGCTCCAACCACATTAAGCCGACCATGTCCGTAATGCTTCCAACAATGAAACATATGGTTGCCGAGTTTCATAGCGCCGGTGCAGTCAAAAGTGGTATTTTCATCAATCACGCCGGCTTCAAGCGCCGCCAATGCCACCACCACCTTAAAGGTCGACCCCGGAGAATATTGTCCGGCAACCGCTTTATTGGTCAGCGGATTGCGCTCATTATTAAGCAAAGCAAGCCAATCTTTATGCGATATTCCGGTTGTAAACAAATTAGGATCAAACGACGGCACCGAAACAAACGCCAAAATCTCACCGCTATGCACATCAAGCACCACCGCCGCGCCGCTGTTGTCGCCAAACGCATCTTGCGCAAATTTTTGCAATCTGCTGTCAATGGTTAAGCGCAAACTTTCGCCCTCTACACCGTTCCGACGCTCAATTTCTTTCATAATCCGTCCGTAGGCATTAACTTCAAGCTTAATATTGCCGCCTTTGCCCCGCAATTTGCTTTCAAAAATTTTTTCCAAACCGGCTTTGCCGATTTTGAACCCAGGAACCATTAACAGCGGGTCGTTTTTAACATCATTTTCCGAAACCGCGCCGACATAGCCCAAAAAATGCGCGGTATATTTTCCCAGCGGATAGGTACGGTTAAGCCCTTCGCTGATAAAAATACCCGAAAGCTCCGGCGCATTAAGTTGCAGCGCTGAAACCTCATCCCATGTCAAGTTATCTTTCAGTTTTATCGGCACAAACTTGCGGCTGTAATAAATTTTATTGCGGATTTTAGCTTCTTCATCTTCCGACAAAGGAATAATTTTTTTAAATCCGTTTAATGTTTTATCCAAATCGGGAGTTTGCTCGGCAATAATCAGCGCTTGAAAGTTTTGTTCATTAGTTGCCAAAACAACGCCGTTGCGGTCATAAACCGAACCGCGCGGCGGCACCAACACGCGGGTTGAAATACGGTTTTCATCAGCAAGCATTTTATATTTTTCGCCTTGATAAACCTGCAAATAATAAAGTCTGCCGATAAGCGCCATCAGCAAAACAAAAAACACAGCCGCCACCAACATGGTGCGTTGTAGCAAAACTTTGCCTTTATCATTATCCCTGTTCATAAATCACCTCTTCATTAGCTAAAAAGCGATTTTGAATCCAGATATTTAATCTGGCAATCAGCGGATATAAAAACACCGTTGCCAAATAGGCGGTAAAAACACCGCCAAAAGCCAAAAATTTGCTGTAATAAACCGAAATAAGTAGCCATTTTGCCACAAATGCCAACAATGAAATTATGGCAAAACCGCCCCAACTTAAGGCAAACGGCTTGCTGTTGACATAACTGCCAAACGTGCTTGACAAAGCAAACACCAACATAAATGAAAAAACATTAAGCCCTATCGGAACCGCGCTTAAACTATCGGCAATAAACCCCAAAACAAAAGCCGAAAGCGCGCCAAACAAATCTTGCCGATACAGAGCCCAAAAATAAACGCATATCATACCCACATCAGGACGCAAATATTGCGAAAGCGGAAGATGTATCGGCACATACGCAACCAGCACCAACAATACCGAACATAAAAACGGTAAAAATTTTTTAAGCCGACCTTCTAAAATTTCAGTCAAAGAATCTTCCATATCATTCTCCGCCCTGATTAAGTTTCAGCATTCCATCGTACACGCCGTAATCAACAATTTTAATATATTCCAAACGCTCAATATCGCTAATAGTTTCAACCGCGATGGCTCCTTTGGCAATTTTACTTACCACTCCAATCGGCAATCCTGTCGGAAAAACTCCGGCCACACCTGAAGTAACCACCATATCACCTTCTTTAATATCCGCTCCGGAGGCGGTAAACATAAGCTTAGGTACCGTAGTGTTATCGCCTGACAAAATACCGCGGATTCGATTGCGCTCCAAAATTACCGGAACTTTAGAGTTAATATCGGTAAACAGCAAAACTCTGACATAGCTGCCGCTCACGCTTTCAACCCTGCCGACCACACTTTCCGCACCCAAAACAACTTGTCCTTTTCTAACCTGCGCGGCATTATCGGTATAAGCGATTAACGAATGAGAAAAGCCGTCGCCTTCTTCTGCCACAATCTTTGCCGTCACAAAAGACGCTTCCGGAGGCGGAGTATAATTAAGCATCTGCCCCAAAAGCTTGTTTTCGGCTTTTAGAGTACGAACCTGATTTTTCAACATCAACAAATCAAGATTTTCAGCTTTAAGACGCTTATTTTCCGAATAAACCAAAGTTATATCTCTGACTTTATCATAAACCACATATACCACTTCAGCCGGAAACTGCATTACTTGAATAACCGGACTGAAGGCCTGCGACACCGAATTGGTAATTTTATTTAAAATAAGAGTATCCGCTTTGCTCAACATCATAAACACCAAAGCGGATACAAACAACGCCGCAACCAGCAATTTTCTAATGAAAACGCGGAATTGGCTAAGCCGTATAAATAACACACGACGACGTTTCATATTTTAAAAACCTTACGTCACGGCGTATTAATACATAGTAGACAATACGCTCTTTAACTTATCAATATTATCCAAAGCATTGCCGGTGCCTTTAGCCACACAAGCAAGCGGTTCTTCCGCAACTGAAACCGGCAATCCGGTTGCATTGCGCAAAACCTGATCAAGACTGGTAAGCAAAGCGCCGCCGCCGGTCATCACAATGCCTTTATCAACAATATCTGCAGCCAATTCCGGCGCAGTATTTTCAAGCGCAACTTTAACTGCCTCAACAATTGCGGCAACCGGTTCAGCCAAAGCCTCGGCAATTTGGCGTTCGCTTACTTCAATTTCCTTCGGCACGCCGTTCATCAAGTCACGCCCTTTAATTTCCATGGTGCGACCTTCGCCTTTAGCCGGCGGACATGCGCTGCCGATTTCTTTTTTCAAACGTTCGGCACTGCTTTCACCGACCAACAGGTTCATATTGCGGCGAATGTATGAGATAATGGCGCTGTCCATTTTATCACCGCCGACTCTGACCGAACGGGCATAAACAATGCCGCCCAACGACAAAACCGCAACTTCGGTGGTACCGCCGCCAATATCAACAACCATAGAACCGGTAGGTTCCGTAACCGGCAACCCTGCGCCGATAGCGGCCGCCATCGGTTCTTCAATCAACCAAACTTTGCGAGCGCCCGCTGCCTCAGCCGATTCTTGAATTGCGCGCCGTTCAACCGCGGTTGAGCCGGATGGAACGCAAATAATAATCATTGGAGTCGCAAAAGTGCGGCGATTATGAACTTTGCGGATAAAATATTTAATCATCTCTTCCGCAATTTCAAAATCAGCAATAACACCGTCTTTAAGCGGACGGATGGCATGTATATTCCCCGGAGTGCGCCCAAGCATTTGTTTAGCTTCGTTACCGACTGCCAAAACTTGTTTTTTGCCGCGAAACTCTTCAATCGCCACCACTGAAGGCTCATTTAAAACAATACCGCGCCCGCGCACATACACCAAAGTGTTGGCGGTGCCCAAATCAATTGCCATATCGGCAGAAAGCATACCCATTAATTTTGCAAACATTTAAAAATTCTCCGCATATATCATATTGTTTTGATAACTTTTTATTACTTTATCGGCGTATGTGCAATCTTTTTTTATCAAAATTCACATATCATCAACAATTTTTTTAATTGGCTGTCTGATTTTTAATTACCGCGCCGGCCGATACAACTTATGCACAGCACGGACTCGTAAATATTGCAAAAAAAAACGCGAGCTAAAATCTTCTCAAATGCAACAATTTGAGAGGATTTTTATTATGAAATCATATTTTAGCCGCTTTTTACACCACACTCTGTCACACTCCGGTATAAGAGAGGTGTTCACCTCTTCTTTGTCACTCTCCGACTTGATCGGAGAGTCCAGGTCAAATAAAGTAGCAAATTTGTCCCACCTGGATTATCGGGTCAAGCCCGATAATGACAGCTTGTGTGCTGGTCGGTCTATGGTGGAAATGTTAGGAGTTCTGGCGATAATAGGCGTATTATCCGTCGGGGCGATTGCCGGTTACTCCAAGGCGATGAATAAATACAAAATAAACAAAACAATTGAAAGTGCCAACCAACTGTTTGCCACCGTTTTCACCAAATTTGCAACTGATAAATCATTGTTATATGCTGATGCCAACGGCAACGCTTACTTAACTCAAATTATAGTTAAAAGCGGTTGGGTACCGGACGGATTAAAGCCTTATGAAAATGTGCCTAGTCAGTTGCAGGATTCGTTCGGCAACGGCATTTGGGTTTTTACCGATGTTTACCACAAAACAATCGGTATCGGCTGGGGGTTTAAAAAGTCACAAAAAGAGCTATGTTACAACTTGTTAAGTTTAGCCAAAGGCTGGAATGACAGCCTAAGTCAAGTCGTTATTGATCAAACCAGTACTGATGACACACCTCGCAAAGAATACGGCACATTTTACGGCAACAGCTCTTGCCAAACAGGGCGTAAATGTTTAACCGACATCACCGTAACTGAAATGGACGCGGTTTGTAATAATTGCGAACTTTCAGCTTGTCGCTTTTATTTTATCAGTAACCCGTTTTAGACCGACGGTGCCATTAAAAAAACTCCCGTTCAGGGAGTTTTTTTTATAATCACTTTTTAGTATTGAATGTGCTTAACAGATTTTTCAGCTCTTCATAACTCTTCACTTCCGGTATCCACTTCAAATCTTCCGGCAGGTCGGTAGTAAATTCACAGCGGAAGCGCACCGGATGAGCGCCGACATTAATAGCGGCATGCTGGTTATAAATACGGTCGTCAACCAAAACGGTTTCATCGGCTTTTAATCCGTATTTTTCAAAACATTCTTTGAGCATATCTTCTTTGGCGGTGTCGTGCATATATTTGCCGTGCTGCACACACTCAATTTTGATAATATCGGCAACCGGCGCCAACAAAGCATTCAAAAGCTTCTTTTTGGTTTCAACGTCAAAAGTTGCCGACATTGTAAACTGCTTATAGCCAAGCTTATCAAATTCTTTGATAGCCTCAATCGCGCCGTCATAAAGCGGACGATTGGTAAAAAACTCCGGAGAATGGCAAAAATCATAATCCATTTCCACGCCCATTGTCGGGTGGGTTTTAAGCTCCAAGGCGCCGTATTTGGGAACAATCGGCAAAACCTTCGGCAAATCTTCCCATTTAATGTTGCCATAAAGCGGTTTATATTTCGGGTGATTGGTTAAAAAATTGTAATAAGCGTAATTTAAATTAGCCAATACGCCGTCAACATCCCAAAAAATGTTTTTGATTGCCATGGAGAACTCCTTTGTCAAAGCGAAAATAAAAAAAATGGCGCGCTCTGGGCGATTCGAACGCCCGACCCACAGCTTAGAAGGCTGTTGCTCTATCCTGCTGAGCTAAGAGCGCCTGAGCTTTGATAGAACAAAGCTTTTACACATTTTACACCGTTTGTCAATAAATTTTTGCTGATTATTTACGCTTATCGCCTTTTGTGGCAACAGAATGTTGCATGCGACGGCGTTTTTTAATTGTCTTTGCTTTTTCAACCGAAAATCCGAACTTGCCGAGTTGCCGTCCGAGCGTATAATAAAATCCGTGCGCATAAGCAAGCAATCCGGCCTTTTCCAAATTAAGTCCGCCCTGTTTGTTGATATAAGCGTCATCAACATTAACCGCCACAATATCGGCCAAAAACATATCATGCGTGCCGTAATGCGTAATCGAGCGCACCTTACATTCAAGCGAAATCGGAGCTTCTTTAACCTGCGGCGCTTTAATTTTTGACGACGGAGCCGCCGTTATGCCGCAAGCCTGAAATTTATCGGTATTACGGCCTGATTTAACTCCGCAAAAATCCACAGCCTTTGCCAGCGGCAGATTTGGAACATTAATCACAAACTCACCGCTTTTGCTGATAATTTCATGCGAGTAGCGGCTCGGGCGCAATGAAACATAAGTCATTGCCGGATCGCTGCACACAATTCCCGTCCATGCGGCAGTCATTACATTAGGGTTTTCAAGCGTTCCTGAAGATATAAGCGCCGGCGGCACCGGAGCAAGCAATGTTCCTGCCGGCCAACTGATTTTTGTCATAAAAGCACCTCATAAAAAATATTTGATTTGCGGCAATATCTTCAGCTTATAAATCACAAATCAAAAATTTTCAACAATTTCTTAATATGCTCATTGCTGAGGCTGTAATATATGGTCTGTGCCTTGCGTCTGGTTTTAACTATGCCGGCTCGCCGCAACACCGCCAAATGTTGCGAAAGCGCCGACTGGCTTAAATCAATCAACTTTTCAAGCGCGCCGACGCTATGCTCTTTTTTGCTGATGCAATGTAAAATTTCAAGCCGCTTGGCATTCGCCGCCGCCTTCAAAATCTGCGACTTTTTCTCAATTTCATTTTCCATATTATTCTCCTTTAGCAAACCATGATGTAAATATAACTCGTCTTTTTTAATATTAAAGCCCCGCGGCAAAACTGAACGCGTTAAAAATTTACACAGATGGCAAAACAAACGATTGCTATTATAAAAATGATATAATAAGATACCTCAATCAGGAGAACAAAATGAAACACGAAGAACTTGAAAATTTAAGCTTTGAAGAAGCTTTGCAAAAACTTGAAACCATTGTGCGCGATTTGGAAGGCGGGCGCATTAAACTTGACGACGCCGTCGCCGCCTATGAGCAAGCTGTTGCCTTAAAAAAATTCTGTGAGGAAAAATTAAAATCAGCTCAGCTCAAAATTGAAAAAATTGAACTTTCACCCGAAGGCGAACCCTCTCTCCGCCCCTTAGACAATGTTGATGCCAATGACTGATATTAAAACCGTTATTACCGATTATTCAACCCGCTTTAACCAAAAAGCCGCGCAAGCTTTTCCTAAACCGATTGGTCCTGAAAAGCGTGTGATTGATGCTATGGAATATTCGCTTTTAAACGGCGGCAAACGCTTGCGTCCGTACTTGGTTTATGAAACCGCCCGCTTGTTCGGCAAAGATTTTACCGATTCCATTGACGCCGCTTTAGCACTTGAAATGCTGCACACTTATTCTTTAATTCATGACGATTTGCCCGCCATGGATAATGACGATTTGCGGCGCGGCAAACCTACCTGTCACAAGCAATTTGATGAAGCCACCGCCATTTTGGCCGGCGACGGATTATTGACTTATGCTTTTGAGCAACTTGCAAAAGCCCCGTACAGCGATGAAATAAAAATCAAACTCATCAACCTGCTTGCCCGCGGCGCCGGCGCATATGACGGTATGATTGCCGGTCAAATGCTTGACTTATATGCTGAAACCGTTACCCAAACTCCTGACCCGATTGCGCTTATCCGCCATATTGAAGAAATGAAAACCGGACGCCTGCTTTCATATGCTTGCCAAGCCGGCGCGGTTATCGGCGGCGCCACAGATAAGCAATACGAAATTTTAACCGAATATTCGCGTTGTATCGGTATTGCATTCCAAATTGCCGATGACATTTTAGACGTTGAAGGCGATGAAAAATTGGTCGGCAAAACGCTTAAAAAAGACGCCGCTCAAAACAAATTTACATTTGTTTCGTGTTACGGATTAAATGAGGCTAAAAAAATTGCGAATGATTTAATTGTCAAAGCTCAAGGCTCCATTGCCGCATTTGGCGAAAAAAGCGTTGATTTACAAAATCTGGCTCAATTTATCATTGACCGCAAATACTAAATTTACATTCTTTTTTGTTACATTTTTGTTACGGTTTGTATTGCATTACCCCGTATAATGTGATATATTAAGCTTATAAATATAATTATGCCGAAAGGAGATATCCGATGAATAATGCAAATAAAACATTCGGACAGCGTTTTTTAGAAACTCTGAATGCCGCAAAAAATGAAAAAGCTAATATTTTTAAGCTTTTAAGCTCCACGCTTGAAACCATTAACCTCACTCCGGCTGACGAAGTTAAAAAAGCAACCGACATAGAAAGCGTTGCCGCGCTTAAAGCGGCCAAAGCAGGTTACAATGCTCATCACGGTGCTTGCATGTTCGGTGACGACTATATTTATTTATCCGCCAAAGCCTATAAAGACGCCGGATATGGCGACATTACCGATTTCAAACAAGATTTTAACAATTTTGCTAAGCAAAAAGAACATACCAATACGGTTGTTAAACAAACCGCTCGTGAAGCATATTAAATTATATCCCCTTCCAAAATCTCCGGTCAAAAACCGGAGATTTTTTGTGCCCATGTTTCTGATAACCGATATTTTTTATTGACACTGACGATATATAGATATATTTATATATATTATTTTTGTAATGTGTGCGCAAATACAATAAAGGTATTGATTTTTTTTAACATTACTTCAATAATACATCAGAATTTAACCTATAAAGGATTTTAAAATGTTACTCTCACTTGTTTTATTAGCAGTTTTAATTTCGGCCAAATCAGCCCTTGCCAATCCGGCGTGCGCGGTTTGCACGGTCGCCATCGGCGCCTCGCTTGAAATTGCCCGCAGCCTTGGCGTTGATGACAGCGTTGTCGGCGTTTGGGCGGGCGCGTTTTTAGTTTTGCTCGGCTACTGGACCATCAAATGGTTTGATAAAAAAAATTGGAATTTCAAATGGCGCAACCCGATAATTTTGGTTTTATCGGTTGCCATGATTGGCTTTATGTACATCGGTAAAATGCAATATCATGCTGAAGTTATCGGCATTTTATATTTAGACCCGTTTTTATTCAGCGTATTAATCGGCGCCGCTTTACTGATTTTTTCATCAGATTTTTATCAGTGGATGAAGGCCAAAAATAACGGGCACGCCCACTTCCCGTTTGAAAAAGTTTTTGTGCCGGTATTTGCTTTGCTGCTTGCAAGTTTGTATTTTAATTATTTTCCGATTTGCGCGCACAACGGAGCCGCTGATTTATATCCGTTTTAAGCCGGTATAACTTATTCACGGCCTCTGCCTAATCGGGCGGAGGCTGTTTTTATTGCTTTTTTATTATAAAAAAGTTGTTCTTTGCAAAATTGTACTCTATATTATAGCTGTTGTAAATTTAACCAAAGGATACTTCTGATGAAAAAATTTTTACTGCCTTGCTTTTTATTATACGCTTTTACAGCCAACGCGCAAACAGCTTCTGATATCAGCAAAATAGAAAACTACCTTAACGGCATAAAAAGCATGGAAGCCCGTTTTGTGCAAACCGCCAGCAACGGCACCACATCAGAAGGTATGCTTTATATTGAAAAACCAAGCAAAATCCGCATGGAATATGCTGCTCCTACTTCGGTTTTAATTGTCGGCAACGGCGATTACGTGGTGTTCAATGATAAAGAATTAGACCAAATCACCAACATTGATTATGATGATATTCCCGCCACCATGATTTTGAGTAACACCATTAAAATTGACAATAAAAATCTTAAAGTAACAGATTTTTATAAAGATTCCGGCATGACTTCCGTAACTTTAGAATATGCCAAATCTAACGATGTCGGCCCCATCACCTTGGTTTTCGGCAATCAGCCGTTTGAGCTTAAACAATGGAAAATTATTGACCCGCAAAGCGTGGAAGTTACTCTTTCCTTGTATGATGTGGTAAAAGATGCTCCGGTTGACGAAAGCCTCTTCAAATTCAAAAAAGAAAACCGCCGCAACCGCAAATAATCGGCTTAAAAATTATATTTCAGCCTAAGCAAACTCTCATTAAAGTTTTTGCCGTAATTTTGCGTGTGCGTAAACTTGGCTTCAAGCGCAATATTGCGGGTAAGGTAGTAATCTAAAACCGCGCCGTAAGTTAAAGTGCTGCCGATTTTGTTGGTGGCAAAAACCTTTTTAATTTCAGCGCTGCCGCCAAACCATTCCGAATTAAACAAAACCCCGCCGGTTAAATCAGTCCCCGCCCACTGATTATGCGGCAAGCCTCCGCCATACGCCGCGTCTAATCCGGTTAAAGCGTAAAGCCAAATATTATCGGTTAAAGCATAGGTTCCGCCGCCGTTCACATTGGCGTTCAGCGCATAATAATCCTCTTCCGTTTTCGGATTCGTCTGGCGGGTAACATTAACCCCCACTTTGTATGAAACCGCCTTAAACACCTCGTCAATCGGCGAAAGCGAGGCCAGCTCCAACACGTTTATTTGCTGCAAAACATAGCGGTCATGCTTATCATAATGTCTAACTGCAACATCTAAAAAATTGATTTCCGCGCCGCGTAAAAAGCCAAAACTATTATCGGTTAAAGAATGATACGCCGGACGATAGCGGATTTCTTGGTAAACATAGCCGTCTTTAGCGCCGATTCCGACCGATGCCTGCATTGAATCATGCGCATAAGCCGGATTGTTGCCGGTTTTAAGCTCATCAAACTTTTGACCGGCTTTAACTTTATTACGCGCTTTTAAAAGCTCAAAACTTTTTTTACGATAATCTTGCAAGGTAATTTCATTGGCAACATACTGATACTGAATATACTGATACGCCGTTTCCAACACATCAGCCTGCTCTTCTTCCGGCAAGCTTTCGGTCTGTGTTAAGTCAAGTTTTGTCGCCTCTAAAAAAGCCTTAAACTGCGGCTTGTTCATTTGCTTCATACGGTGTCTGATTTTGCGCTGCCGTGACGGACGATAATTTACCTCACTAACTAATCCCTCGCGTTTAACCACCGCTTTAATCGTATCAAGCGGAATCGTCTGTACCGGAAAAGATTGCGCCAGTTTAAGCTCCGGACGCACCGCATCAAAAACTTCCATCAGCATATATGAGCAGTTTTGCGTAAAAAAGTAATAAGGAGTGGTGGTTTGCCCAACCTCCCAAATATGCGCCACAAATAAATCAAGTTCTTCCGCGCTCAAATTTAAGTTATATTCCCAAATATCGCGGTTTTCCAAATTGTTATAGGTGTTAATAACGTCATAATAAGGCTTTACTGTATATCCACCCGGATAAAACCCCGCCAAACCATAAACCGCATACAAAAAACTATTTTCATAGCCGCGCGTCCACGCCCCGTAATTAATGCCATGCGCCAAAAGCTGCGTACCTTTGCGCGCCGTGTCAATTCTGATAAGCGTATGCCCGAACAATGAAGACGAATTGTTCATATAAGCGTCAGTAAACAAAAGCGTGGCCCCTGACGGACGCAAATCTTTTTTAAATTGCTCATACTCATCGCATACAGGAAAATTTGTATTAATCAACCCGCTTTGCTTTAATCTTAAATAGCGCGCCGGAAACATACATTTGGTTTTGTCATCACCTGAATTAAACAAGGCGATTGTGGCATCAAGCTCTTTTTGCGGATTGGTTCTGCCCTCATGGCTAACATAAAAATTATCTGAGCCGATAGTGCCTTTATAACCGGTAATCCCTTTTTGATAATGCACCAGCGCCAACCATTGCGGCGAATAAGCATAATCGCTTGCCTCAACCGCCAAAGCCGGTCTGCAAAATCTGTCTCTTATACACATCTCCGAGCC
>CALETM010000110.1 GCA_937920765.1 uncultured Alphaproteobacteria bacterium
CGGCAGCGTCAGATGTGTATAAGAGACAGATCTAAGGAATCATAAAACTCGGAATATCCTTGCGGTATGTTGGCGCAAATACATTTTAAGCCCTGATATTCGCTTTCAAACGCCTCAGCACGTACCAAACGATAATTGCGGTTGCGGATATATGATAAAATAGCTTTGCCTTTTTCTACCATTTCATCAACATCAAGAGTGTTATTAATTAATTCATTCCAAATTTTATCGGTCGGGCGGTTGACGCCTAATGCCTGCATGGCATATTCAAACGGGCGCACCCGCTTGTCGCGTAAGTCAAACACATCATTTAATCCTAACAGTTTTATACCAAGCGGCAACGGGCGTCCAGGATAAAAATATTCCCATGTGAGCATTAGCGCCGCAGTGCCTACGCGGCGAATACCTTTTATCGGCTGGTGCGTTCCTTTTTTAATAGCTTTTTCATACTGCTCAATTACTGAAACATGATGGTCAATCCATGTAAAATCGCGGCTTTGGCTTAACTTGAACATAAAATCAAGCGGGAGCGCAAAATCACAAACAATTATTTGGTCATGCTTGTTTATTTCATCATACGGAATTTCCATATCGTGGTTAAGCCCCATTAATTCAGTTTCGGGGTAAACGCTCTTTACAATCGCAGCAGAACCTTTTCCGTCATGATCGGCAATATGGTATATACAAAGCATTATAAATTCCTTTCTTGTTAAAACTCAACCGTCATATTATCGTAAGCAGGGTAAACGTTATCAGGCGTCAGCTTGTTAATGTTATCATAATCGCACTCAACTGCCATATGGTTAATAATGGTTTTGCGCGGATTTATAATTTTTACATATTCCAGCAACTGATCTAACCCCATGTGCGAGGGCTGAGGTATAAGCGTGGTAAGCGGCATAACTAATATTTCCGGCTGTTTGGTAATCAGCTTTAATCCGGTATCAGAAATTTTTTTACAGTCGGCAATATAAACCAACCTGCCGTCATCAATAATATAACCGGTAGAATGAATGGGGTGTCCTTCTAATGAAATCGGCACAATTTTCACATCATTAATATAAAATTCTTTGCCTTCTTCAATAGTGTGAATATCCAAACTCGGGAAAAATACCGGATTATTCATATGAGCTTTGTCAGCAACTAAATATGAAAAGCGCTGTTTAATAATATCTGAAGTTTGCCGATTGGCATAAATATCAAGCGGGCGCAGCAAAATGCGGTTTAAATCACGCAAATCATCAATACCGTGCAAATGGTCGGCATGACCATGCGTATACAACACTGCATCTAAAAAACGAATATTGTTGTTTAACAAATGCATACGCACATCAGGCGATGTATCAATTAAAATTTTCGTAGAACGTATTTCCAAATATACGCCGGTACGACTGCGGAAGTTTTTAGGATTATTCGGGTTGCAATCACCCCACCCGTTGGCAATAGCCGGAACTCCGGGGGCAGCTCCGCTGCCCATTATTATAATTTTGCTCATCTGTTTTATCT
>CALETM010000111.1 GCA_937920765.1 uncultured Alphaproteobacteria bacterium
TATAAGTATAATATGCTTTAAAATCAAAAATTCAGCAGAAGGTATTAACGATGAAGATAAAAAATTTACTTGCCGGATTGCTTTGCTTGCTTGCTTTTCCGGCGCATGCCGAACTTGAAATTGATGTAACCGGAGCAATGCGCGAGGCCATGCCGATAGCGTTTCCGCGTATGATTAATGACGGAAATTCTTTAGGCTTGTTCGGTATCGGTATGTATGCCAACCGGATTCGCAATGTGGTAACCGCCGATTTAGACCGCAGCGGCTTGTTTCGGATTATTGACGACGGCAGCTATATTGAAGATTTAACCTCAATCAATCAGCGCCCTAACTTTATTGATTGGCGCGCCATTAAGGCTCATGCTTTGGTGCAAAGCGCCGTGCAAGAAACTGCTGACGGCAAGCTCAAAGTTGAGTTCCGTTTATGGGACGTGCTGTCCGGCGAGCAATTGCAAGGGCAGTCGTATACCACCACCAAAGACAACTGGCGCCGCATTGCGCACATTATTTCTGACGCAATTTATGAGCGCCTGACCGGTGAAAAAGGCTACTTTGACACCCGTATTGTTTATGTTTCAGAAAGCGGCCCCGCAACCCGCCGCGTAAAACGCTTGGCAATTATGGATCAAGACGGCGAAAATCACCGCTTTTTAACCTCCGGCGCCACCATGGCTTTAACTCCGCGCTTTTCGCCTAATATGCAAAAGGTTACATATTTATCATTTTCGGGAACAGCGCCTAAAGTTTATATTATGGACATTGAAAGCGGCAAACAAGAGCTTTTAGGTCATTTCCCCGGCATGACGTTTGCTCCGGTATTTTCACCGGACAGTTCAAAAGTATTGCTCTCGTTGGCGTCTAACGGCAATACCGAAATTTATGAAATGGACTTAAAGCGTAAAACCAGCAAACAACTGACCAAGCATCCGGCCATTGATACTTCGCCGAGTTATTCGCCTGACGGCAAACAGATTGTGTTCAACTCTGACCGCGGCGGCAATCAGCAACTGTATATTATGGACGCTGATGGCTCCAACCCGCATCGTATCAGCTTTGGTAACGGTCGTTACGCCACTCCGGTATGGTCGCCGCGCGGTGATTATATCGCCTTTACCAAAATGGCCGGCGGACAGTTTTATATCGGGGTTATGCACCCCGACGGGAGCGGCGAGCGCTTGCTTGCAAGCGGATATTTGGTTGAAGGACCAACCTGGTCGCCGAATGGCCGTGTGTTGATGTATTTCCGCCAAGACAGAGGCACTTCCGCCAAAAACTCGCCGGTACACCTTTATACCATAGACTTAACCGGCTATAATGAACGTATGGTGGTAACTCCGGCTGACGGCTCCGATCCGGCATGGTCGCCGTTGCTGCCGTAACATAGCGCAAAAAAACAAAAACCTCTCAGCTTAAATCGGCAGAGAGGTTTTTTTATTGCTCGTTGTTTAATTTTAACAATCAGGGCTTATTTGATAATCAGGAGAATAAAGATGTCTGTATTTTATTTGATATTAGCCGGAATTTTTGAAACTCTGTGGCCGTTCGGGTTTAAGCTTGCGCAGGGCAGTGCGTATCGTGATTGGTGGATTGCCGGCTCATTGCTTGCCGTGGCGCTAAGTATCATCTTTTTTTATTTATCGCAAAAAAATTTGCCGATGTTGGTGGCGTATCCTATCTGGACGGCGCTTGGCGCAATCGGCACTTTTGCGGTCGGAGTTATGTATTTTCATGATTTGGCAACATGGACAAGTTGGCTCGGAATTTGCCTGCTTGTTGCCGGAATAGTTTTAATTAAATGATTATTTTTTATGCAGAGCTTGCCATTCAAACCACTTTGCGATTTTCAAAAAACGAAAATACGCATATGAAGTTGCCATATAAAAACCGCAAGTTCCGTATAAAAAGTAGCGGCGCATAAAGTAATAAATCAAAAATTGCCGCGGCATTTCGGTATAAAGGCGCAAGCGTGAATATTTTTTGTTTTTTTTCAGAGCGGTTTGTACCAATTCGTCAGTATACATATTAAGCTTAAACCAAAGTTGAGTAAGCGATATATATGAATAGTGATTTACTTTTGCTTTTAACTGTTCCACACTGCAGTTTTCACCTAAAACCACGCGGTCATGGGTTAAATCATCGGGCATATTTGCTTTTTTGCGGTTGTAAAGCCGAACCTGATTGTATGTTTTGGCAAAAATACGCGGCTTTTTATCACCGGGGAGCATATCGCAAATTTTCATTTTATATGCATCGGCGGTCGGATTCTGTTTGATTCGTTTGATTTCAGCAATCAGTTCATCGGATAAAACTTCATCGGCATCAAGCGACAAAACCCAGTCATTGGCGCATTTATTTTGAGCAAAATGTTTTTGGGAGGAAATGTTTTTCCATTTATGGAACAAAAATTTAGCGTGGTGCTTTTCGGCAATTTCGGCGGTTTTGTCGGTGCTTCCGCTATCAACCACCACAATTTCATCGGCAACTTCGGAAGCCGCTTTTAAGGTTTTATCCAAACGCAATTCTTCATTTAAGGTAACCAAGTAAACCGATAATTTCATTTTATTTTCTCCGAATAAAAACAAAGACCCGATGGATATATCGGGTCTTTGATGTAAATCAATTAAAATTCAGCCAAAACCTCAGCCGATTCGTGAACGTTTTTAAGGCTCATCATGGCAATTTTGTTATAGCCGTTGTCAACGTGAACAACTTCGCCGGTAATGGCAACGCCCAAAGGCGAAAGTAATGCAAGCGCGGCTTTTCCGACTTCTTCTTGCGTAACGTTGCGCAGCAGCGGAGCGTTTAATTCGTTCCAACGTAAAATTTTTCTGAAATCACCGATACCGGAAGCTGCCAAAGTTTTAATCGGGCCGGCTGAAATAGCATTAACGCGAACTCCTTGCGCGCCCAGATCAACGGCAGCATAACGAACTGATGCTTCCAAAGCGGCTTTGGCAACACCCATAATGTTATAGTTCGGCAAAACGCGTTCAGCACCCAAATAGGTGAGGGTAACAATAGATCCGCCTTCGTTCATAATCGGAGATGCGCAACGGCAGGCCTCTAAAAACGAATAGCATGAAATTTGCATAGTGTTTAAAAAGTTATCCAAAGTGGTGTCAATGGTGCGGCCTTTAAGCTGTTCTTTATCTGAAAAAGCAATTGCATGAACTACAAAGTCAAGTTTGCCCCATTTTTCACCGAGTTCTTTAAAGCAAGCTTCAACCGAGGCAGAATCGGAAACATCGCATTTAATCAAAAGTGGTTCGTTATCAAGTTGCTCTGAAAGAGGCTTTACTCTTTTTTCCAAAGCTTCATTTTGGTATGAAATGGCAATTTGAGCGCCTTGTTCGTTAAGTGCGCGAGCAATACCCCAAGCAATGGAGTGGTCGTTAGCCAAGCCCATAATCAAACCTTTTTTACCGGCCATCAGCGGAGTAACGTTAGTCATTTTTATATTTTCCTTTGCGTTTTAAATTTTTTAATATACATTATCTTCTAGGTGTGATATTTAGCCAATAATATCGCGTTTGTAAACTGTTTTTTGAGATTTAAGAAAATGTACTGGAAAAACAAACTTTTAGAAATAATGCAAAAAATAAGAGAATTTGTGTATTTTGTTATGAAACGGGCGCAAAATGACACTGTTTTGCGGGTTGCTTCATCATTAAGCTACACTTCATTAATCGCGCTGGTGCCGGTTTTGGCCATTGCTTTGGCTATTTTTTCGGCGTTTCCGGTTTTTAATGAAGTGCGCCAGCAGGTTCAGGATATGATAATTCAAAATTTAATGCCCGATACCGGACAAGATATAAAGCTTTATTTTGCTCAATTTATTAATGCAACCGCCAAGCTCACCACTATCGGCGTGGTCGGTATTGCCTTGACCGCTATTTTACTGTTATCCACAATTGAAAACAGTTTTAACTTTATTTTTAAAGTAACCCGTCCGCGGCGCTTTACCACCAAAATCACTTTGTACTGGACTATCATTACTTTAGGCCCGTTGCTTTTGGGCACGGCGTTTTCGCTCAAAGGATATGCGGCATTTAATGATGTTTTGCATACCGTGCCTGAATTGCAGGTTATTATGGGGAGCATTTTGCCGTTTTTATTAACATGGTTGGTATTAACCGGCGTTTATGTGTTTGTGCCAAATAAAAAGGTTGATTTTTTAAATGCTGGTGCCGGTGCGTTTGTCGCCATGTGTCTGTTTTGGGTTTTGCGCTTCGGATTTTCAATGTTTATGGTCAAAAATAACACCTATAAAACCCTGTACGGCGCGGTTGCCGCGGTTCCTTTAACTTTGGTGTGGATGTATCTGTATTGGGCGGCGGTAATTTTCGGGGCGGTTGTAACTGCCGCATTGGAAGAGTTCCGCCAGCTTGACCGCCGCAACTTAAACAAAATTATTGCTGGAGGCAAGCCGAGCAAAAGATAAAAGTTTAATAACTTAAAAATAGTTCTTGCAAAAAGAACAAAAACAGAACATAACTTATAACAGAAGTTTTTAACAGAAAGTGAGAAGAATATGGAAAAAGATAAAGCCCTTGACGCGGCGTTAAGCCAAATTGAAAGAGCCTTCGGTAAAGGTTCGATTATGCGGTTGGGACAAAGCACCAACATTGATATTGAAGCTGTTTCCACCGGTTCGCTCGGTATTGATATCGCCCTTGGTATCGGCGGTTTGCCCAAAGGTCGTATTATTGAAATTTACGGCCCTGAAAGCTCCGGTAAAACCACATTGGCATTGAGTGTTATTGCTCAAGCTCAGAAAAAAGGCGGAACTTGTGCCTTTATTGATGCCGAACACGCGCTTGACCCGTCTTATGCCAAAAAAATCGGCGTTGATATTGAAAATTTGCTGATTTCGCAACCTGATGCCGGCGAACAGGCGCTGGAAATTGCCGACACTTTGGTTCGCTCCGGCGCAATCGATGTTTTGGTTGTAGACTCGGTTGCCGCTTTGGTTCCTAAGGCTGAACTTGAAGGCGAAATGGGCGATTCGCACATGGGCTTGCAGGCTCGCTTGATGAGTCAGGCTTTGCGTAAACTCACCTCAACCGTTTCACGCTCTAATACGCTGATTATTTTTATTAACCAGATTCGTATGAAAATCGGCGTTATGTTCGGCAACCCTGAAACCACCACCGGCGGTAACGCGCTTAAATTTTATGCTTCCGTTCGTATGGATATTCGCCGTATTGGCGCCATTAAAGATAAAGACGATGTTATCGGCAGTCAAACCCGCGTTAAAATTGTTAAAAACAAGGTTGCTCCTCCGTTCAAAACCGTTGACTTTGACATTATGTACGGCGAGGGCATTTCCAAAACCGGCGAACTGATTGATTTGGGAGTTAAAGCCGGAATTGTTGAAAAATCAGGCGCATGGTTCTCATACAAAGGCGAAAAGTTGGGGCAGGGACGTGAAAACGCAAAATTGTTCTTGCGTGATAATCCGGCCGTTGCCGATGAGATTGAAAACAAAATCCGTGCCGATGCCGGACATTTAACCACTGAATTAATCGGTGACGATGAACCGGTCAGTGATGAAGATTAATTAATCTTGTTTGCAACTTAAAACCCCGCTTGAATAATTTTCGGCGGGGTTTTGCTTATTGATATAGTATTAAGTTAAGATACATAACAATTTGGCAACCAACCTCAGAGTCGCAAGATGCACACATATCGTCAATTTGTTTAATTGTTGCATTTTGTAATAAGTTATAATTAGCTGTTGATAATTCCCCGTATAAAGTATTCTCCGTGTAGCTGGATTCGGTAGAAGAGCGCATTCTGAATGAATGTAAATTGGCGGCGTTTTCTTTAGCGGCTAATGTTATATTGCGGCAAATTTCGCGGCTCCGGTCACTTATTTTAGTGCCGGCTCGTTCCATATCAATCAATAAAACATATTCATAAACCTTTGCATAACCGTTCTTTATATAATAAAGCGCAATTTTGTTGTTGAAGATATCATAAATACGATTCTCAGTGGCTTTATAGTACATACCGTCAGGCAATAAGTTCGCTTTAGCAAAAAAATCAGTGTCAATATCAACGGATTTAACCGTTTTGGTTAAATCTTCAGTCAGTTGTAAAGCATTATTTAGCAGTATATTAAAGCTTTCCGCCTGTTTATTGAGCTTATATTTGAACATAGCTTTGGAATATCCGGCAATCGCCCCGACCGACAGCACGCCTACAATAGCCAAAACGCCGAGCATTT
>CALETM010000112.1 GCA_937920765.1 uncultured Alphaproteobacteria bacterium
TATAAGAGATAGCTATAAGCGCATCTTTGATAAATTAAGGAGAATGATAATGAAAAAAATTATGGCGATGGCATTGGTTATTGCATTGGCGGCCTGTGCCCATAATAATTGTCAACCTGAAAAAGTTGCGGCGCCTGCCGCACCGGTAAATCCGTGCCAAGATGTTCAACCCGAACCGGCTCTTTGTCCGTGTCAAGATGTTAAACCGAAGCCTGAGCCAAATCCTTGCCAAGAGGTTAAAACAGAAGTTAATCCGTGCCGCTGTGTTTATCGTCCCGAGCCGTGCCGCGAGGTTTTGCGCCCGCGCGTAACTGAAATCGTTGCGCAGCCAAAACCGCGCCGTGATTGCGAAGTTGACGGCCAAACCTTAAATTGCGGTTGCGGCAATTGCCAAACTTTCAAAAATCAGCAAGCTTCATATCAAGCCGAGCCGGTTGCGGAAAAAGTTATAATTCCGGCTATGCCCGAGGCTTATAAATTAGCGGCAAACCGTACTTTAAACCGTATGTTGCGCGATACATCATCATTATATCAATCTCGTCATAACCTGAAAATTTATGTCAGAAACCCGATTGTTAAAAGCTCTGATTTACCGGCAGGAATTGAAACCGGCATTAAAACCTTAAAACGCAACCTTGCCAATTCATATACTTTCAGCGTAACCGATAATTCCGCCGATGCCGATTATTATCTTGCCACAGAGGCAGATTGGTTTGATACGCCGAGTAAAAATGTTCCGGCTATTAAATACACCACTTCGCTGATTGACCGCAAAGGCAACAAGGTCAACGAATGGGTTGAAATTATTAAACAAACCGGCAACAGTAAAATTTGGTTGTAAGCAATGAAACTGCTGCTGGTTTTGTTAGTTTTGGTCGGTATGGTTAAGCCGGCATTTGCGCAAAATACCGAAACACAGGCGTTGTCAATTTACGGCAACGCCTGTGAAAAGGTTATTGAAGGCGAAAGTAAAGCCAGTACCCGCGTTCGCGCCGCCGATAAAGCGGTGTTTTTGGGAGTTAAAAAGCTTCCGCAATTGGCGCGGGCTAAAAGTATTTTGAATGAACATGATGTCAACGTGCTTGTTTACCGTTTGGTTGATGAGTATGTTGAAGATTTATCATCTTCCACCGTGCAATCTGATGTCGGCAAAGTGTGTGTTGAAATTAAAGGTTATCTGCCGCCGGAAGCCATTGAAAAAGTGCAAGCCGAATTTATAAAAGAAGAAAAGCCGCTTAAAGAGGCGGCGCCTGAAGTGGTGGCTGAAGTTGCCTCTGAAGTTAAGCGCGAGGTTGATATTAAGCCGGTTAATCCAGAAAGCTTGGCGTTGGTTCATATTAACCCGCTTGAGTATTATAACGGAGCTAAATCAAAAAAATATGCCAAAATGCTGCAAGAACAATTTGCCGATAATCAGTATTTTTACTTAACCGAAGACGCTGAAATTGCCGACTATGTTATAACTCCGAAGGTTTTGAAAGCCAAAGTAGATAACTTGGACGCGGCGCACAAACGCTTGCAAATGGTAGTTTCGCTTGAAATTACCGGTTTAAAAAACGAACCGGTGAACGAATATCAAAATCGCTTTGTGTTGTTTGGCGCTGAAGAAAATGAACAGCAAACCGCCGCGCGACTTTTAAATAAGCTGATTGAAACTGCCGGCGCTAATGTTTTGCGCAAGATTGAACACAACGAACAAATGCATCAGGAAAAACAAGCCTTGGGCCGCGCCATATCTGAAGCTGATTAACACTATTTTTCCAACATAAAAGTAACTGGACCGTCGTTTAAGAGTTCAACCTGCATATCGGCCTGAAAAATTCCGTTTTGCACCGGAAGATTATGAACATTACGAAGTCGGTCGGAAAAATATTTATATAAAGCATTGGCGTCTTGCGGAGCGGCTGCTGTTTCAAACCCCGGACGATTTCCGCGTGAAGTGTCGCCGGCTAACGTAAATTGCGAAACTACCAAAACTTCGCCTTTAATATCTTGCACCGACAGATTCATTTTTTGGTTTTCGTCTTCAAAAATTCGCAGGTTGGCAGCTTTTTTGGCCAAAAAATCGGCTTGTGCGGCAGTATCGTTTTTTTCAACGCCTAAAAAAATCAGCAATCCCTGATTAATGTGTGAAACTTGTTTGCCGGCAACCGTAACTCCGGCATATTTAACGCGTTGTAAAAGAGTTTTCATTGTTTAATCCTTTAATAAAATAAGTATGAAACATAAATGGCGGTAACAATGCCGACTAAATCGGCAAATAAGGCGCAGGGCAGGGCGTGCCGTGTTTTTAGCACTTTAATGGCGCCAAAATATACCGCCAAAACGTAAAAAGTGGTTTCAGTCGAGCCCTGAATAACTGAAGATACAAATCCGGCAAAGCTATCGGCGCCGTATGTTTGCAGTGTTTCAATCATCATGGCGCGGGCGCCGCTGCCGGAAAGCGGCTTTATAAATGCGGTCGGCAGCGCCGGAACAAAGCCGGTATCGGCATTAAACCATATTACTAAACGTTCAATGCCCAAAACAAACATATCCATAAGTCCAGAGGCGCGCAATACTGCAATGGCAGTAAGCATAGCCACCAAATACGGAATAATTTTTACGGCAATATCAAAGCCTTCTTTGGCGCCGGTTATAAACGTTTCATACACATTCAGGCGTTTGATGGCACCGTAAGCGATAAAGGCGGCAATCATCAAAAACAAAATAAAGTTGCCGGCGCTTTCAGAATAGGTCAAGCGCACAGCGTCGTCAAGGCTTGCAAAATAATAAGCCAAGCTGCTGATAAATGCAGCAAATCCAAGTAAATACAAAAGTACTGTTCGATTAAATATCGGCAGCTTTTGCACGATTGCCACTGCCAAAAATCCGGCCACGCTTGAGGCGGCGGTGGCAATTAAAATCGGGATAAACACCGCGCACGGATTAGTCGAGCCAAGTTCTGTCCGATACATTAAAATATTAATCGGGATAATGGTAACAGCGGAAGCGTTAATCACCATAAACATAATTTCAGCGTTAGAGGCGGTATCTTTGCGCGGGTTAAGCTCTTGCATCTGCTCCATGGCTTTAAGCCCCATCGGAGTGGCAGCGTTATCAAGCCCGAGCATATTGGCGGCAATGTTCATAACCATAGAGCCGATTGCGGGGTGATGTTCCGGAATTTCCGGCATAATCTTTTTAAATAACGGGGTCAAACCGCGGGCAAGCAAATCGGTGAGGCCCGATTTTTCGGCAATTTTTAAAAGACCGAGCCATAAGCAGAGCATACCGGTTAAATTTATAGCAATGGTAAAAGCCGATTTTGCCGCCGCAAACAAAGCGTTGACAACCTCGGTCCAAATCAGCGGATTACCGCCGAAAAATGCCTGAAAGCAAGCCGCGGCAAACGAGAGCAGAAAAAATAAAATCCAAATAACGTTGAGCATAAGTTTAACCCTGATTAATCACTTATCGCTAACTTATCAGCCAAAAATGAAAATAATTTTAAGATTTGTTTACCAAAACCATTTTATACTCAAAGGTGAACTTAAACTACTTTGCAGGATTATACATAATGTCTGAAAATGCTATGGAAGAAGACAACAGTGAAGAAATTTGGCAGCACGCCGAATTAAAATCAAAATTTGACGGTTATTATGAGCAGGTGTTAGCTCCGTTTTTAAAGCAGAAAGAAGATTTTCGGCTAAAATGCGTCGGGCAGTTTTGGTTTTTGGTATGGCTTTCATTGTTTTTGCTGCCGATGTCGGGGTTGGTTATTTACTTTTTTAACAAATATGCACACTCAAGCATCAGTTGGAGCGTGTTGGTTGTTTTAGCCGCGCTGATGATATATGTAATCCGCATTCCGCTCAAAAAATATAAAGCGCAGGTTAAAAATGATTCTATGGAATTGTTCGCCAAATTTTTTAAAGGGTTTCGTTATCGCAGCGGGCAGCCTATCAATCAAAAACTGATGGAAATGAGCTTAATTTTTCCTAAATATGATGAAATTACGGCGGAAGATGCTTTTTTTGGTAAATATGCCGATACTATGGTTACCATTTGCGAACAAACCTTAAAATCAGTAAAAATGCTAAAAGGCAAACGCAACGAAAAAATTGTTTTTCAAGGTATTGCGATTGAACTTGATATGAACAAGCCTTTTAAGGCTCAGACTATTGTGCTTAAAAGCAGCGGCTTATTTGGCAAAGCTAAAACTTTTGAAGGAATGGAGCGCTTTAAACCTGATGATGATTTATCGGATAAATATTTTGAAGTTTATACCGGTGATGTTGAAGAGGCGCGTAACTTGCTGTTGCCGTCATTGGTTAAGCGCTTGGTTAAATTAAAAGAAGCCTATAAAGCTAAAAGTATTCAAGTTGCTTTTTATGCCAATAGGGTTTTAATCGGCATTGAAACCCGCGAAGATATGTTTGAACCGTGCGAGTTTTTTAAAACTCACCTGAATAAAGACAAATTTGATGAAACCTTTGAACAGTTTTGGGCGGTTTTTTGCATTGTCCACTATTTAAGGCTTAACCAAAATCTGTAATAAAAAACGCCGGCGTTAAAAACCGGCGTTTAAGTTATTGTTGTTTGCTTTTAAGCATATGGTATTGAACCATAATGATAATTACCAAATAAGGCAAAAACATTTCCGAGCTTTCTTCCAGCAAAGACCAAATTTCAATCTGCTCGCGCGGCAACAATTCGCCGTTGTGGCTGTGACGCCAATTTCCCGGAAAGCGGTCGGCAAATTTGGCAAAAACCAAAGTGGTGCACAAAACCGCAGTAGACCATGTTACGGTATTGAGCTTGAAAAATGATGTAACCAAGTGTTTGGTATATTTAATGGCAAGATAAAGTATCGCTCCGAAAACAACGAGCAAAAGCAACCCGAACACAATTTTTTCACTCCACGGATTGTCCGGATTCAAGAAAAAGCGAGATTTAAACGGGGTTGTATCGGTGCGTGACAAATGGTGCTGAATACCGGATTCGCGCAAAAAGGCGCAAATGCCCAAAAACAAATAAATTCCCCATGAGGTAATTTTATCGGTATAATCTTTAGATAAAAACAACATAGTCGCCAACATCAAAATATAACCGATGTTGGTAAACAGCTCAATAACTTCGCCGTCCTCGGTAATTAAAAATTTTTGTTCGGGGAAAAATATTAAAACCACGGCAAGCAAGGCTCCCCAGCAAACACTAAATGTTACGGGAGTGAAAAACGGGGATAAAAAAGTTTTTTTCATAACATCACCTTATCTCAAAATTAAATCAAAATATAGGCGAATATAACTTATTTGTGCAAAAAATAAACATTTATTTGGCAGGCGGTGCATAAGTTCGTTGGTTAAAACCGCAATATTACCGAATAATGTCCTTGCTCTTCAGCGGCGGTACGGCAAATGTTGTCAAGCTCGGTTAATTTTAAATCTTTAAGATAAATATCGTCAGTGCAGCCATAATATCGGCTGTTATCGCCCAAATAACACCCGTTTACGGCATAAGCAGAGCCTTTATAGGCAACAACGTGAATCGCGCTAATTTTTTGGTGCCATTCTTTAGCAATCACATATAAGTTTTTGCAAGCCTGAAATGAGTTTTCGTTGCGTTCAAGGTTATTTGTTCGCAAAGAAACAGTGCTTTTTTCACTATTACGATTATAAACATAATATTCGGTACCAAAAGAATCTTTTATAATGTAATCCTCATTGGTATACATTTCCTTGGGAATTTCGCCGAGTTTTTTAAGCATCGGAACTAATTGATAATCAGAAGCCGGCGCATCTGCAGAAACGGGGTTAATCATTAAACTGCTTTTATAACGTACGATGGCACCGATAACCTGATTTAGCTGTTCGGTTTGTTTGTTAAGTTTGTACTTGAACATAGCTTTTCCGTAACCGGCAATCGCCCCGACCGACAGCACGCCTACAATAGCCAAAACGCCGAGCATTTCCACCATACTGCGCCCTGCACACAAGCTGTCATTATCGGGCTTGACCCGATAATCCAGGTCAAACCAATTAGCTAATTTGTTCCACCTGGACTCTCCGATCAAGTCGGAGAGTGACAAAGAAGAGGTGAACACCTCTCTTATACCGGAGTGTGACATAATGTGGTGTAAAAAGCGGCTAAAATTTGATTTCATAATAAAAATCTCCTCAAAAAGTTAAGTTTGAGAAGATTTTACTCCGCGTTTTTTTTTTGCAATATTTACGAGTCTATGCTGTGCA
>CALETM010000113.1 GCA_937920765.1 uncultured Alphaproteobacteria bacterium
ATCAGATTCTTTGGGCGTATTACCGCCTCTCTTATCGGAACGGAAATTATTTAGCGGTTTAAATTCTGATTATCGCGATTACGCCGTAAATTAAAGCTTTTGAGTTGTTTATCGCGCTCAGCTTTCCATTCATGCAAAGCTTTTTGCATGATAGTATTATCAGTGTTTACGCCTTTGGTTTGCAAATCGGGTTCTCTTTTGGGAGTAGTCTTAAATCCGAGGCGAGCTCTTAATTTGTAGAGTTGATACTCAATCGGGTTAAGGTGATATAAACTACCTTGCGGTTCAGCGTTAGCAACATCAGGATTAAAGTTAAAATCAGCGACATAAGCACCTTTTTTGCCATCAGAATAAGCAAAGGAAGCACCTTTTTCGCCACAAAAACCCTTTAAGTGCGATTTTTCAGGCTTTTCATCATAGATAATTTCTTTGTTGCCTTTTTTAGCGGAAGCTCTGGCGCGAACTTCATTTAATTTGTCTTGAACAGCTGCATCTTTAGAATCTTTGGCAGACGAATCGGCGGTTGCCACCAACTCATCAATTTCTTTATCGGATACATTGTGCTCGCCAAGGCGGGATAAAATGGAATCAAGCTGACTTGTGTTACTCATAATTTACCTCATATGTTGTTATAATGTTTAATAATAGCAAATTATCTGTTTTTTGTCAATTAATAAGAGCTATATCAAACTGACAAAATACTCGCGTTTGGAGCAAATACAACTTATGCACAGCACAGACTCGTAAATATTGCAAAAAAAAAACGCGAGCTAAAATCTTTTCAGAATTAACTTTTGAGGAGATTTTTGATGATGAAATCAAATTCTAGCCGCTTTTTACACATCACATCGTCATATTCGGGCTCGACCCGAATATCCAGTTGGAAAAAATTTGCTACTTGGTTTGACCTGGACCATCGGGTCAAGCCCGATGGTGACAGCTTGTGTGCAGGGCGCAGTATGGTGGAAATGCTTGGGGTGTTAGCAATAATAGGCGTTCTATCCGTCGGGGCGATTGCCGGTTACTCTAAGGCAATGTTCAAATACAAATTAAATAAACAATCGGAGCAGTTAACGCAGGTTTTGAACACTATCACCCGCCTTGCCCACAGTTTTAATAACTTAACCGAATTTACCTTTATGTTTCCTTATCTTATTAAAATGGGCGAAATTCCGAATGAAATGGTTAAAAAAGGGGACAACAGCTATATCTATGATATTTTTAACAACTATTATTACGCCACCATACAACCTCAAGCAATGACCGATGACGAAAGAATTAAAGGTGTGGCGGCGCTGTTTATAGGAATGCCGATAACGACCAAAAGCACCGAAAATTTGTTAATGTGCCAAAATATTTATAATAACATTAAAGAAAACAGCGCTGATATTTACCGCGTTTATTCTGCCAGCGGATACAACACTGACGATGCCCGACACAGCGAGCTTTGGGGTGATAAATATTGTAAATCAAACGTAAAATGCCTTAAAGACTTAAGCGTTGAAACATTATCGGAAGAATGTTCGCTCCATATCGGAAACAAAACAGCCGGCAGTATTGTGGTTTTGTGGAAAATGTAATTTACAGACCTTTTAAGCGGGTGCGGATATCTTCGGGAATTTTTACCGGACGCTTTTTAGCAAGGCTGACATACACCACTTTAACAGTTATTACCGCCAAAACCTCATCGCCGCGGCAAATTTCCTGATACATAACCGCGGAGGCGCCGCCTTCTTCCGTGACCGTGCAAGAAACGGTAAGCGCATCGTCTAAACGGGCGGAAGCGCGATAATCAATTTCGGCATGACGCACTACAAAACCGCACATATCTTCCTGTAACGCGTTTTGCTGATGAGCCGCGCCGATATAACGCAAAAACTCCGTCCGCGCCCGTTCGGCAAATTTTAAGTAGTTAGCGTAATAAACAATCCCGCCGGCATCAGTATCTTCATAATAAACTCTGACCGGAAAAACAAAAGTTTTATCAAACATTTTGCCGCTTGGCGCCGGAACATCATAAGTCATTTTCAACCCTTTCAATATTGCTTAACAAGTCAAACTGATTGTCATCACGCTTAAATTTAGAACGGGAAATACCCATATATTGGCAGCCTAATTCTGAAATTATGCGTCCGCGCGGGGTTCGCTGAATAAAGCCTAATTTTAGCAAAAACGGCTCGACCACTTCCTCAATGGTATCGCGCTCTTCCGATAACGCCGCCGCCAAAGTATCGGCTCCGACCGGTCCGCCGCCATAGTTTACGGCAATACATTTTAAATAGCGGCGGTCAAAGGCATCAAGCCCGTAATTATCAACGTCCAAATTACGGAGCGCCGTATCGGCGATTTTATTATCAATTTCAGTGCCGCCGCTCACCGCGCCAAAATCTCGCACGCGGCGCAACAAACGCCCCGCCACACGCGGCGTTCCGCGCGAGCGTTTGGCAATTTCAAGCGCGCCGGCTTCCGAAATCGGCATACCGAGCAATCCGGCGCCGCGCAGCACAATTTTTTTAAGCTCGTCATGAGTATAAAAATCAAGCCGCAACGGAATACCGAATCGTTCGCGCAATGGGGTTGAAAGCAAACCTGAACGAGTGGTGGCGCCCACCAACGTAAAAGGTTGCAAATCAATACGTACTGAGCGGGCGGAAGGTCCTTCGCCGATAATTAAATCAAGCTGAAAATCTTCCATCGCCGAATACAAAACTTCTTCAATCGCCGGATTAAGGCGATGAATTTCATCAATAAACAGCACATCATTAGGCTCCAGATTGGTTAAAATCGCCGCCAAGTCACCCGATTTGGTAATCATCGGGGCGGAAGTGGCTCTGAACCCCACTCCCAACTCTTTGGCAATAATTGAAGCCAACGTGGTTTTTCCAAGCCCCGGAGGTCCAAAGAGCAGAACATGGTCAAGCGCTTCATGGCGCTGTTTGGCCGCCTCGATAAAAACTTTTAAGTTGTTGCAAACCGCCGTTTGTCCGACAAAATCGGATAAATGCTCCGGACGGGTATTGACGGGCGCATTAATGTTGCTCTTTTCATCTTCCGGCTGCGGTTTGGGACTGACTAATCTTTCTTTTTCCATGGCTTAAAAATCCTTTCGGGCAAATTCTTTTAACGCCAATCTGATAAGTTCGGAAACCGGCTTGTCGGCGTTGTCGGCATAAATTTTAGAAACAACTTTATAGGCTTCCAAACGCTGATAGCCCAAATTAATTAAAGCCGAAATTACATCTTCCGCCGTATCATCAGCCGGAGCCGCAGCGGGTACCGGCACAGTCTGTTCGCCGCTGATATCCGATAGCGTAACATCGCCGGTCGGAACGGTAACAATTTTATCTTTAAGTTCGGTAATAAGCCGTGCCGCCAATTTAGGACCAACTCCGGAAGCGCGCAAAAACGAGCTTTTATCCTGCGCCGAAACCGCCTGCGCCAACTGCGCCGGCGAAAGCACCGATAAAATACTTAAGCACACTTTAGCGCCGACACCCTGAACTTTGGTTAAGGTATTAAACCACTCTTTTTCCCATGCTTCATAAAAGCCGAACAATGAAATGCTGTCTTCACGCACAATCGTTTCAATCAACAATGACACTTCCGCGCCTTTAGTTAAGCGTGCCAAAGTTTTAGACGACGCCGCCACCAGATAGCCCACGCCGTTTACATCAATAATACAGCTGTCTTCGTAAATACTGTCGGCAATTCCGCGTAATTTTGCAATCATACTCTTAAATCCTTTATCAGCCTGTTTATTTGCACCATATACGATTATCGCCGCGCCCGCAAGATTTTTTATTTAGCTTTGCAATATTTTGAGCGCCTCTTTTTTTTAGCGTAACAAAGATTATATCGTTGGCATATTTAATTTTAAGCAAAGGATACACTCATGAAAAAAACAGCAATACTCGCCTTAACCGCGGCTTTGTTCTGCGCGGAAGCAAACGCCAAAAGCCTTAATTCCGATTACTCCATGTTCAAATATTGGCTTAATAAAAATTACGGAATTGATTACGGGGTTGATATTTCGGTAATGGGACAGCGCGGTGCGCCAAGCGGAAAATATAATTCCGTACAAACTTATATTTATCCGTATTTAACTTGGACCAACTTTAAAAACGAATACGGCACCGGTTCGCTTAATATGGCATATAACATTGTGCGTTACGGCAATCATAATGCCGAAGACATCGGCAACCGCATGGGAGTGGTAAACGCTATTAATGATTATGACGATGATGACAATGAGTTTGTGGAATTATATTATTCATGGCAGCTTGGCGGCAAAATGGATTGGCTCACCTTAAACGCCGGTCAATTTCCGATTTACAGTTTTGACGGCTCGCCTTATAACTCTAATCAACAAATTAACTTTATGAACTACGCTTTGTCGCAAAATGCTTCGTCAACTTATTCTACCGCCGGCGTCGGCGTGTTTGCGCAAATTGCCCCCAAAGGCGACTGGAGTTTTGCCATCGGCGCGCAAGACGCCTCTAACCCTGATGCCGTAAGCGTGCGCTTTAACAAAATTCACGATAAACACTTTACCACTTTTGCGCAGGCGCAATATGCTCCGACCAACCGGCTCGGCGAGGCTGAATTTTCGGTTTTGCTGTATAATCAACCGGCAGTCAAACTGCAGCCGCAAACCACTAACGGCTGGTCAATCAACTTATCGCAAAATATCGGTGAAAAATGGAACGTGTTTGCCCGCGTCAACGGTGTTTCAGGACATATTGACACTATTGAACAGTCGTGGGCGGCGGGCGTGGTTTGGCTTAATCCGCTCAACCGCAATGACTTAGACCAAATCGGGCTCGGCTATGCGTACAATAAAATTAATGAAACCGCAGTCGGCGAACCTTTGGCGCATGACGCGGAACAAGTTTTTGAGGCATATTGGGCTTGGGGATTTGCCAACCGGCTGACCATTACGCCTGACGTGCAGTTTTATCTAAATCCGGCGCTGAACCAAAAATCAGACTACGCCACCGCCGTCGGACTGCGCTTTACGTTAATGCTGTAACAAAAAATCCCCTTGAGCAACATACCCAAGGGGAGTTCAGATAATAAACGTTAACTTCTTTGATTTCGAGATTGAAAAATGCGCTGCGTCATTGCAACATTAAGCTTTGATTGTTTGCCGAGGCGGGCAGTATCTTTAATGGCTTGCGCCCCTTCAATCTCCGTAAGCTTAATTGTTGCGCCGCCTCTGATACCCTGCTCGGCATAACGATCAATGTTATTCTCAAGCTTTCGGGTTAAAACTTCACGGTATTGCTTCATGATGCATGCAGCACCGCGAATCCGGCTAACAGAAACCTCATAATCGCTTTCGCCGTTAAGGCTTTTTACACTGATTTTACCGTCTTCAACCTTGCCGGCGCAAGTAACACAGTGCTCGCCGGTAGAAGTATTTTGCGTTGAAGAAATGGTAATAATATCGCCTGCTTGCAAATTATTCAGCACTTCTGTAAAGTTTTTATCGTGCTTTTCGGCATAATTTTCACCTAAGGTCTGCCTAAAAAAGCTGCGCATATATGGGCAAGAAACGCTCGGGTGGCTGCTAAAGCCATAGTCTTTAGCAGTTTTAGAGGCATCAGGCAAAATTTCGGTTAAAATTTTATCATTGCAGCGCTGGTGGGCATACATAGCTCCGGCAACGCAGTAGTTAAAATCGCCTCTTAACCCGCCTTTAGGATATACCGCGTCAAAAATAGATTTAACTTTTTGATATTTTTTGCCGACGCGTTTAGCTGTAATAACTTCTTGCTGCAAATTATCCACGCTTTGCAAAATTTCTTGCTGAACTTCTTGTGTTTTTTGACTAACTACGCCTTCAATGCTTTTTTGGCGCAAAACTTTTGCCATATCGGCCAATTGAGCCGGATTGGCGGCCAGAGTTGTGGGTTGAAGCGGCGTAGCCATTGCCGTTAATGAAACACCGGTAATGGCGGCTATTTTTAATGAATGCATTAAACTGCGCGCGCCATCCCGCATTTCAGCGGAAACTGCTTTATATTTGGCTATACGCACAGTGCGATTCTTTTCAGCCGCTTGTTGTTTAAGCTTTTTTATCTTGTCTAACAACGAGTTACGCTCCTTATTATCTGTCATTTTAACCTCCATTTTTATGACAGAATTCTTTATTTAGACATAATGTAACATTTTTTCGCTAAAAAGGCAAGATTTTTGTGTCGTTTTTAAGTTAAAATTATGTATTTTTTGCTTTACAAATAACTGTAAATGCGATTAAAACTAATATAAATTTAAGATAACGGAACTTATTGATGAAAACTTTAATAAAAATTGCCGGCGTTATGCTTATTTTAGCCGGTTGCCAAAATGTTGAAAAACCTTCTATCGTGCCGGCAATTGTACCTGCCGCACAAAAAACACCCGAGGTTAAAAAAATGCCATTAAACATTATCGGCGCGGTTGAGCCGATTTATATTTTACCGATGAAATCAGCCTTTGAGGCCAGAATTGATACGGGCGCAACCACTTCATCGCTTGATGTTGATGAAATGAACGAGTTTGAGCGTGACGGAGAAAAATGGGTTTCTTTTACGGTTGCGAATCGTCGTTCAGGCGAAATTTATACCTTTGAAAAACCTATTCTCAAAAACGTCAGGATTAAACGTATCGACGATAAAGAGCACCGTATAAAAGTTTTGATGCCGGTAAGTTTCGGCGGTGAAAAATTCGTAAGCGAATTTACCCTCGCCAAGCGCGAAAGATTTGAATATCAGGTTTTAATCGGACGCAATATTTTAACCGGCCGCGCCATTGTTGACACCTCGCTTTCCC
>CALETM010000114.1 GCA_937920765.1 uncultured Alphaproteobacteria bacterium
TATTCGTCGGCAGCGTCAGATGTGTATAAGAGACAGGATTAGATTTTGTGCGCTAAATAAGTATAATTTAATAAAGAAAAGGCTTAAATTAGGGTTTAAAAAACAAAAAAGGGAGAAAATCTCCCTTTTAAGAACACTATAAACATCTAGCCTTCAAAAACCAGATTATGATTCTGGACGGTAAACAGCCCGACTTTGGCATCATCTTCTTCCGCAAGAGGGATAAATTCATCGCTTTGCGACTTCGTAATGCCCAAAATACCGCAGTTAATGTCGCAGAACATCCAGCCTTTGGCAATTTCACCAAGCGAGATGTCAGGAATACCGATAGGGGTTGCCCAAACCTGATAGGTTTGTCCTTTCAGGAAGTATCCGCGGGAGCGCTCTTTGAACGTCACCTCGTAAAGGTGCGGCAGCGAGCCTTCCGGCGTGAAGTCCTGAAATCCCTTTATTTGACGCATAAAGCAAAACATTTGTTTTACTTTTGCGGCATTACGATGTTCACCGTTATCAAGCAACATCATGATGTTGTTTTCAGGCATAACCAGATAAATCGCTGATTCTTCCATTACAACATCTTCAGCCGGCCGATTGGCGGGTTCATAGAGGCTGTAGATACGGCCAAATCCACGGGTGGAATAAAGACCTCCATCGCTTTTGTGCGGCAGAAAACTCTGGATAAAGATATGCTCTTTACCGGCATGCAGCACAATTCCGGCGGTCTTTTTGTATTTGGCAGCACCAGCTAAAAAAACAAATCCGTCAGGAATTTGCTTTTGCTCTCTAAATTGTTTCCACTGTTCGGGCGAGAGCTGCTCAAAATCATACAGTGGCGAGTTCACAAGACTCCTTTTTTCTCCAACTATAATCATAGGCAAAAAAATTTTAATAGAATTGAAAAATACGATTTTTGCGCTATTTTGTCAAGAGGAGATTGTAAATTTATTTTTCAAACACGGCTTTAACGTGGCGTCGCTGTGTGTCTAAGTCAAAATCGGCCTGCACATTAAGCTGCGGGGCAATTTCGCTGATAATTTTACCCCCGACCGGAACGGCATTCCAACCAGATGTAACAAAGCCCCAGGTTTCAGGAGTGCTTTTGGGCTCGTCAAAAACCAGCAACATGGCATATTTAGGAGCATTTTCCGGAAAAGCAGCCAAAAACGAGGTCATCACCACTTTGTTTTTATAGCGTCCGTTAATTAATTTGTTGGCGGTGCCGGTTTTACCGATAACCTGATAACCGGCAACGTTAGCTTTTTTGCCGGAACCGTAAATTACCACATCGCGCAACAGATGCCGCATATTATCGGAAGTTTTTTTAGAAATGACGCGCCTTGATTGGTGCTCATCGCCTTTTACAATGGTCGGATAATGATAAATGCCGCCGTTTACAAGCGCGGAAAAGGCCGAAATAATGTGCAAAGGCGTAGTTGAAAGCCCATAACCGTATGAAGCGGTAGCCATGGTGTCATCGCGCCATTTTTGTTTGCTTGGAAACAACGGGCGCGCTTTTTCGGCCACCTGAAAATCGGAAAGAGGCAGCTCAAAGCCCAAATTTTGTAAAAACTGGCGTTGTTTTTCTTTGCCGACACGCAAAACCATTTGCGCCGAACCTATGTTAGAAGAATATATCAAAACTTCGCCGACTGTAAGCCAGCGGTTTTCGCCGCGATAGTCTGAAACGGTCATGCCCTGAATTTTAATCGGTTTGGTGGCGTCAAATTTATCGTTTACTTTCACTTTGCCGCTTTCAAGCCCCAATGCGGTGTTAAAAGTTTTGAACACCGAACCGGCCTCATAAACGCCCTGCGTGGCAAAGTTAAATAGCGAGCGGTCGCCTACCGGAATGTTTAAATTAGGGTTATAATCAGGAACCGATACCATAGATATAACCTCGCCGGTGTTTACGTCCATAACAATAGCGGCGGCGCCGTTGGCGTTATAGTGTTTAACCGCGGCAAGCAGTTCTTCTCGTATTGTATCTTGCACGCCCATATCAATAGTAAGCTGTAATGATTTTGACGATTCGGTCAGGCGTTTGTGCATAGCTTTTTCAATGCCGGCAAGTCCTAAATTATCAATATTGGTATAACCTAAAATATGTGAAAAAAGGTTGTTATGCGGATAAACGCGCTTTTCGCTTTGCTGAAACTCAAGCGCCGGAATGCCAAGGCTGTTTACCGCTGATTGCTGTGCCGGCGAAAGATTATATTTTATCATTGAAAACACGGTGCGTTTGCGTGAAAGTTTGGCCACTAAATCATCATAGCTTATTTCCGGAAATAAAAGCGAGAGCTTTTCCGCCACGTCTTGCACATTTTGCACATGCTTAGGGTTGGCATAAAGATTTACGGTCGGAAGCGAGGTTGCCACAATAATGCCGTTGCGGTCGGTAATGTCCGCGCGTGAAATCGGCGCGCCGGTGTTAAGCTCATATTCGCCGCCGGCATCTTCAAAAGTATGAAAGTGAATGCCGTCGGTAAGACATACGTAAAAAACTCGGATAATGATGGTAAAATAAATTACTAAAAAAGCGGCAATGGCAAAAAGCATACGTTGGCGGCAAATATTAACGGCGTCAGAATCGTGCACTTCATCAAACAAAATATCGCTATCAGCTGATGAGGTGCCTTTGCCTAAAAAACAAAACTCATTATTTTTTTTTGATAAATAAGCCTTTAACAATTTTTCCTCTGATTATTAACGTTCTGCTTTTACCAGTTTTTTGTATTCTTTTTGGTTTACGCCGGCAGTCATAATTTTATCGCTACCGCCGTCTTCATAGTTAAATGGTAATGCAGAATAGTTAATAATTTGTTCAGCTTTGGCTTTATTTAAAGAAATATGTTCGGCCGCCAATTTTTTTAAGCGGGAAGGGGTGTTTAAGTGGCTCCATTCCGCCTTTAAAACATGGATAGATTTTATATCGGTTTGAATATTTTGATTAACCCGCGCCAACTCTGTTTCCAAATCTTGCACCTGATTTTTTAAGATAAATGAACCAAAAATAACAAAACAAGTTAAAGTCATCCATAAAACAATAACGGCGGTTTTGGTGTTAATCATTGGTATCTCCTTTTCTGTCAGGGGCGGCGGCTTTAACGGCAAAGCGCAATTTTGCGGAACGGGCGCGCGGATTTTCCGCCGATTCTTCGGCAGTGGGGAACACGGCTTTGGAAACGGCTGAAAACACAACCGGCTCTTTGTTTTTGGCAACCGGCATATAACGAGATGTGCCGCTGTTTTTGCCGTTCATTTCATTGAAAAAAGTTTTAACGATTCTATCTTCCAGCGAATGGAAATCAACCACCACCAACCGACCTTCCGGTTTTAAACGCTCAGTCGCCGCTTTTAAGCCTGATTTAAGCTCGCCGAGTTCATCGTTTACGGCAATGCGCAACGCCTGAAAAGTGCGGGTTGCGGGGTTGATTTCATTAAATTTTTTACTGATTACGCTGTAAATAATGTCAGCCAGTTCGGTAGTGATGGTAATCGGCTTTAATTTGCGGATTTCCGCAATTTTATGAGCAATTTGGCGTGACTTGCGCTCTTCACCGTAATTATAAATTAAGTCGGCAAGTTCATGTTCTTCCATGGTGTTGACAATATCAGCGGCAGTCGTGCCTTTGCATGACATACGCATATCTAAAGGCGCGGGCTTGGCAAATGAAAATCCGCGTTCTGCCTCATCAAGTTGCATTGATGAAACGCCGATGTCAAACACAAAGCCGTCAACCGGCTCATTGATTAAGTTTAAAATATCGCCAAAGCGACCGGCTCTGAATTCAAAACGGTCGCCGTATTTTTGCTTTAGTTCTTCTGCGCGTGAAACAACGGTCGGGTCGCGGTCAATGGCAATAACTTTACAGTCGGCAGCTTGTAAAACAGCCTCAGTGTAACCGCCGTTGCCGAAAGTGGCGTCAACATAAGTTTTGCCGGCTTGCGGGTATAAATAATGCAAAACTTCTTTAAGCATAACCGGAATATGTTTTGAGGTGTTTGCCATTAGTTTTCGCCTCCGGTTTTAGCGGTGTTCAAAACAGGGCGCTTTTTAGCAATTTCGGCGCGAATCCGAGCTTCTTCCTGTTCCCAATTTTCAGGGTTCCAAATTTGAAATTTGCGACCTTTGCCGACAAACACGGCGGTGTCGGTAATGCCGGCATGTTTTAACAACTTTTCGGTTAAAACAATGCGTCCGGTGCTGTCAAATGTAAAGCGCTTGGCATCGCCGAAAATCAGGTTGGTTAAATCGTCCTGAGTTTGTGAAAAAAAGTCGGTTGAAGTTTCAATTTCGGCGGCGAGCTTTTCAAGCAAATCTTCAACACAACCCTCAATGCAAGGCGCGGTGAGGCTGCGATAACAAACAATTTCGGAGTTAAGTTCTTTAACAATAGCGCGATAATCGGCCGGTAATGAAACCCTGCCTTTGGAGTCAACCTTGTTGACTATGGTGTCCATAAAGAGAAAAGTTTTTCTCATCAGCGCTATCCTATTGAGTTAATTTTCATTATTTATGGTATAGCATGGTATTTTATGGGATTCAATGGTAAATTTTAGTATTTTATTAACTGTTCTTGTTTTGTTCTGCCCCGCGCGCCGGTTTGCAAGTCCGAAACATATGGAATATAAGCTATTGAGAACAAGTAAAAAAATTGTAAAAATTTTTAATGGTATGTGTATTTACTGTCTCTTATACACATCTCCGA
>CALETM010000115.1 GCA_937920765.1 uncultured Alphaproteobacteria bacterium
ATTTAACCGTTGCGGAAATGGAAAATTATTGCACTGTTTGTGAAGATAAAGACACGTGTATTTTTTATTATCAAATAAAACTTTGATTATACCGACAAAAAGCCGCGGAACAAACTCCGCGGCTTTTTAGACTATCAAAGCAAATTACATACCTTTTAAGATATATTCGCTCATTTTTTCAGCAAAGAATGACGGATCGGAAACCGCCTCTCCTTCAGCAATTTTGGCTTGATCCAAAATTAAGCGCGACACCTCAGAGATTTCCGCTTTTTTAGCATCATCACTTATCATATCGCACAATTTGATAATTAACGGGTGGTACGGGTTAATTTCCAAAATGCGGGTGCTGGCAAAAGCGGTCTGCTGCTGATGATTGCGCATTAAGCGTTCAAGATGAATGCTCATCTGTCCGTTTTCAACATTCAGCGCCGCCGGACTTTTAGTCAGCTTTTCGGTAACTTCAACCTTGCCTACTTCTGATTTGAACATATCAGCCATCAGCGCGGTTAATTTTTGCAAATCGCCATCACCTGCTTTAGCTTCTTTACGCTCAACCTTCAAATCAATATCCGCTTGCGAAATATGCTTTATTGCAAAGGTTTTATAGGTGGTTAAAGTTTGCGTCCAGAACTCGTCAATCGGGTCGGTCAACAACAAAACCTCAATGCCTTTTTCTTTAAAAGCTTCAAGCTGAGGATTGTTACGCAAAGTCGGAACATCATCGCCGGTAATGTAGTAAATAGCTTTTTGGTCGGCTTTGGCGCGCGAGATATATTCGTCAAGCGTCGTGAGTTTTTCATTATCCGCCGTTGAAGCAAATAACGACAATCCTGCAACTTCTTCACGGTTAGAAAAGTCTTCATATATACCTTCCTTAAAGGCTATGCCGAACGCCTGCCAAAACTTTAGATAATCGGCATAATCAGCACAGCGTTTTTTAAGCTCTTTCAAAATCCGCGAAACCGTGCCCTGACGAATTTTAGCAAGTAAAGTGCTTTGCTGCAACATTTCACGCGAGATATTAAGCGGTAAATCGGAGCTGTCTATTACACCTTTCACAAAACGCAAATATGCCGGCATTAACCCTTCAATTTTATCTGAAACAAAAACTTTATTGACATAAAGTTTTAAGCTTTGCTGTCTGTCAGGCTGAAATAAATCATACGGAGCAGTTGACGGAATGTAAAGCAACGCCGTATATTCAATGCTGCCTTCGGCCTTAAAGTGTAAGGTCAGCCACGGATCATCAAAGTTTTTGGAAATATGATGATAAAATTCTTTATATTGCTCTTTGGTAATTTCCGCCTTATTACGAGTCCACAACGCCGAAGCGGTGTTTACGGTTTCTTCACCGGCTTTGCCCAAATTTAACACTATCGGATATTCAACGTGGTCAGAATAGGTGCGAATTACGTGGCGCAGATAAATAGTATCGGTAAAATCTTTGGCATCATCTTTTAAGAACAACTTTATATCGGTGCCGTTAGAATCACGTTCAGCCTCTGAAATTTCATATCCGCCGAGGCCGTCTGAAACCCACTTCCACGCTTTGTCTTCTTCCGCCTTACGGGTAATAATTTCAACCTTTTTGGCAACCATAAAGGCTGAATAAAAACCTACGCCGAATTTACCGATTAAATCAACCACCGAGCCGTTGTCTTTGGCATTGTTTACAAAATCGGCCGTGCCTGACTTGGCAATTGTTCCGATGTGGTTAATTAAATCATCTTTGTTCATACCGATGCCGTTATCTGAAACAGTAAGCGTGTTTTCTTTTTCATCAGGCGTAATGGTAATTTTGAAAGATTTAGAAAGTTTGGCGGCTTCGGGGTGGGTTAATGCCAAATATTTTAACTTATCGCAAGCATCACTCGCATTTGAAATCAACTCGCGCAGAAAAATGTATTTTTCAGAGTACAGCGAATTAATAACAATATCCAGTAATTTAGTAACTTCTGTTTGAAATTCTCTTTTTTCGGTCATTTTTAACTCCTTTTTACTTGATATGCTTTATATGGGAATAAAAATATTTATTCGCAAGAGTATAGCTTAAATTTTTACTTGCTTTTATTTTCAAATGCGATAAAAATACCAGCTGTAAATTTAATTTAAGGAGATAAATTATGCCTTCTGTTGTTAATGATAGCTGCATTAAATGCAAAGTTTGCGCAAGCGTATGTCCGGTTGATGCTTTTCATGAAGCTGAAACTCAGCTTGTTGTTGATCCTGACACCTGCATTGATTGCGGCGTTTGCATTTCAGAATGCCCGCAGGGTGCAATTTCTAACTCTGACGAAGCTGATGAAAAATTTGTAAAATTCAACGCTGAACAAGCAAAAGTTTGCCCCGGCGCTAACGATTAATTTTAACAAATTGCGCAATTAGAAAGTTAAACCTCTCAGATTTTTTAGTTTGAGAGGTTTTTTATCACTACTTTACACAACTTATACACAGCTATAATAAATTTTCACCCCTCTATGGATGGGTGCCGAAGGCGGGGTGGTTTTATCAGCGCCGTGTGTAAACCGGTTTAACGGTGAAGGCGGGGTGGTTTTATCAGCGCCGTGTGTAAACCGGTTTAACGGTGATTGTTATTGTTGATTGTTATCTTTGCGGCAGGTTCATTTCATTTACATCGACATAAC
>CALETM010000116.1 GCA_937920765.1 uncultured Alphaproteobacteria bacterium
TAATTTAAGTAAAAATAAGGAGAAAAATTATGCTTTACGCTTTATCTGGTTTTATTTTCGGATTGCTTATTCCATACATGGCGCGCCGCTTTGCCAAGTTTATGCCGGCAACCGCCGCTTATGCTCTTTACAGGCTGGTTTGGCCGGTTAAACGAGTTTCAAAAAACAAACGCTCGCAATCGGCGCAATATAAAAAACTCATGGATAAATATCGTATGCGCTCCATCGGCTGGGGTATTGTGTGTTCCGCTTTAAGCTATTTGGCATATTTATCATTTCCGTCAATTGCCGGCTGGTTTATGCCGCTGATTTGGATTTTGCTGCTGCTGTATGAAATTGACGAGCGTATTTTGCTGCTGCCTGATGTATTAACCGTGCCGCTTTTAATGCTGGGATTTGCCTTTTCCGCCATGGCGTTGCCTGATAGCGGTTATTATCCGATAATGAGCGCTTTGGGCGCATTGGCCGGCTATATTTTACCGATTATCGCCACCTTATTTTTAATAAAAAAACACCCTGACGCGTTCGGCGGCGGCGACATAAAATTATTGGCGGCGGTAGGCGCATGGTTAGGTTTAGCCATGGTTCCGTATGTAATTTTAATTTCATGCGTGGTTTTTGCCTTATTCTCCCTTGCCAAACGCCAACGCGCCGGCGCATTCGGCCCCGCTATTGTAATTGCAACATTAATACTTGTATTTTTCGGCTGGCAGTTTATTATGTATCTATAAAAAAATTAACCAAAGAGGCAGATTATGATTAAAAACCTTGATGAAAACCGCACCAAAGCCAAAAATTTTGTAGAGAGCAAAAATTTCGATTTATTTATTATGTCGCTTATTTGCTTGGACGCCGTTGTATTCGGCCTTATGACTTCTGAATACTTTGAGGCTTCCATCGGCAATGTTTTGTTTGTGCTTGACCGCCTGTGCATGGCGATATTTATTGTTGAAATGCTGCTCAAAATTTATGTTTACGGACACAAATTTTTTAACTCCAAATGGAATGTTTTTGACTTTACGGTTATTGCCGTTTCATCATTTTCATTTGCCAGCTATTTTATTGTTTTAAGAACATTCCGCCTGTTCCGTCTGTTAAAATACATTGACCGTTTTTCAAAATTAAAACGCATTTTAACGGTTTTAGACGCCTTAATGCCAAACTTTTTAGCCGCGTTTTTAGTATTTGCCGTGGTAACATACGTATTTGCCATTATCGGCGTAAGTTTATTTGGCGGCGTGTTTATAGAATTTTCAACTTTAGGCGCCTCATTGTTTGCCTTGTTGCAAACCTTTACGCTTGACGGCTGGGCATCTGAATTGGCGCGTCCGGTTATGTCGGTTTTTCCGCATTCATGGCTGTTCTTTGTTGCATATTTGTTGGTTTCGTTCTTGTTGTTTATCAGCTTTTTAATGAGCGTGATTGACGAAATTGTTCGGCGCGATTTGCTTAAAGAAGTTTCTCCCGACTGTTTAACTCCGAAATTAGCCAAACCGGCAAAAAAGCCTAAAAAACCCATTAAGCAAAAATAACAAACTCCGGTAATTTTTCTGTTTATGCGTATAAGCTAAAATCATACAACTTATGCACAGCACGGACTCGTAAATATTGCAAAAAAAAAACGCGGAG
>CALETM010000117.1 GCA_937920765.1 uncultured Alphaproteobacteria bacterium
TAATTGTATTGTGCCGGCAAAATTTAAGTTTGCCGTTTTATCTAAAAAGCTGAAAATGGTAAAGTCGGCAACAGGGTCGGCTGAATTAATGTTAAAACTGCCGACCGAAATACACATTGCATGCCAATCTATAAAATCGTCATGATTTAAACTTAACAGCATATACACAAAAATGCCGTAAAGCACGATATACAATAAATATCGTAATGTTTTTAATCTGCTGTTATTCTGGCTTTCTTCTGTCATTTTAAAACCATTTATAAGTACGGATATTAATGTTGTTTTTTGTTATTTCTAAGTCGGCTGAGCAACGATGCTATAAGCAAACGATATATATAACCTAAAAACTTTAATATCGCCCAGCCTATCAGTAAAAATACCCACATATAAAATGTACAAATGATAGTTCCGAGCAGATAAAACGGAATTAAGCCGTATCTTCCGTATTGAATGAGGGTGATAAAATCATGATACGAAAGGAAAATTATTAATCCGCAAATTTCTAAAATTACATACTTCCAAGGTAATTTTTTCCACAATACGCAAAATGATAAGATTTTAAATGCGGTATAGAACAAAAGAAAATACCATGCCAAAACCACAAAATAATACGCGCTCGGCAGGCATAAATGCATATCACCGGCAAGATTTACATGTGCGTAGCTTTCTAAAAAGCTGAAAATGGTAAAGGAGGTAACAGGTTCTGCCGAATAAATGTTAAAAAAGCCGACAGGAACACACGCCTCATAAAAATCTGTATCTAATGTGTCATGAGTTAAAAGATTCATCATATACAAAAATTTAGCATAAATCACGATATACAACAAATAACGTAAAGCGGTTATAAGACCTTTGAGCGTTTTGAAATCGCTGCCTTTAATATCCGCTTTTAAGAAGGCTGTAAATTTTTTGAGTATTTTTACGCAGCTGGCTTTAATATCAGTTTTTTTAATCTCTGCTGTATTTTCTTCTGTCATCTTAAAGTCCTTTATAAATTTTTAATAGCTAATGCTTCAAGCTCTTTGAGCTTATCACGGTAAATAACCGCTTGTTCAAATTCCAAATTGAGCGCGGCTTCTTTCATTAGTTTGGTGTATTCTTTGATTTTCTTTTCAATATTTTTAACGTCTTCTTTAGTTGCCGCATCATCTTTTACAAAGTCGGTTTCGGTCATTTCTTTTAAGGTGGAAGAAATGCTCTTTTTAATGGTTTGCGGGGTAATGCCGTGTTCAATATTATACTTAATTTGTTTTTCGCGGCGGCGGTTGGTTTCATCAAGCGCGGCTTTAATGGAGCCGGTGATTTTATCGGCATATAAAATTACGCGCCCGTGCGCATTGCGCGCCGCGCGTCCGATAGTCTGAATTAAAGAGCGCACCGAGCGCAAAAATCCCTCTTTGTCGGCGTCCAAAATTGCCACCAACGAACATTCCGGAATATCCAAACCTTCGCGCAGCAGGTTAATACCGACCAAAACATCAAATACGCCCAAGCGCAGGTCGCGGATAATTTCAATACGCTCTAAGGTGTCAATATCCGAGTGCAGATAACGCACTTTTAAGCCGTTATCTTTGAGGTATTCGGTTAAATCTTCCGCCATTTTTTTGGTTAAGGTAGTAACCAATACCCGCTCGCCGTTGGCGGCGGTCTTTTTACACTCATTCATTAAGTCGTCAATTTGGTTTTCAACCGGACGCACCAAACACATCGGGTCGGTTAAACCGGTCGGGCGAATTACCTGTTCGGCAAATACGCCTTTGCTTTGCTCAAGCTCCCAATCACCGGGAGTTGCGGAAACAAAAATACTTTGCGGGCGCATGCGATCCCATTCTTCAAACTTGAGCGGGCGGTTGTCAATACATGACGGCAAGCGGAAACCATAATCGGCAAGCGTGCTTTTACGGTTAAAGTCGCCGCGGAACATTGCCCCGATTTGCGGCACGGAAATATGGCTCTCGTCAACAAACAATAAGGCGTTCTTCGGCAAATATTCAAACAATGTCGGCGGTGGCTCCCCCGGAGCGCGGCCGGTTAAATAGCGCGAGTAGTTTTCAATGCCTTTGCAGTGACCGGTGCTTTCCAGCATTTCCAAATCAAAACGGGTGCGCTGCTCCAAGCGCTGCGCTTCCAAAAGTTTGTTTTCGGCTTTAAGCTCGTTCAGCCTGATTTCCAAATCCTCGCGGATATGCGTAATTGCTTGTGATAGCGCCGGACGCGGAGTAACATAGTGATTGGCAGGATAAACGGTAATCTCATTTAATTCGGCTGTCTTTTTGCCGGTGAGGGAATCAATCTCGCTGATGCTTTCAATTTCATCACCGAAAAATGAAATTCGCCACGCGCGGTCTTCATAGTGTGCCGGAAAAATATCTAAGGTATCGCCGTTTACGCGGAAGGTGCTGCGCACAAAGTTTATTTGATTGCGTTCATATTGCAGTTCCGCCAAATTGCGGTAAATATCCTGCGGGTCAAGCACATCGCCGACTTTTAAGCCGAATGCCATTGAAGAGTATGATTCCATGCTTCCTAAACCGTAAATGCACGAAACCGAGGCAACGATAATTACATCGCGGTCTTCTAAAACATTGCGGGTTGCGCCGTGTCGCATACGGTCGATTTGTTCATTAATCGCGGAGTCTTTTTCAATGTAAGTGTCGGTTTTGGGAATATAGGCTTCCGGCTGATAATAATCATAGTATGAAACAAAATATTCCACGTGATTGTTC
>CALETM010000118.1 GCA_937920765.1 uncultured Alphaproteobacteria bacterium
ATATATAAATTCCGCATTCTTGTTCTGAATTGCAAGTGCTGCAAAAATTATCAATTTCTTTAACGCCGGAGTTTCTTGAACGCAGCGGGTTGTTACGAATGAGAAGATTTTACTACGCGTTTTTTTTTTGCAATATTTACGAGTCCACGCTGTGCATAAGTTGTATAATAAAACCCCGCACAATGGTTATTATGCAGGGCTAAGTTTGTTGTATTAATCAAACAAATTATTTGTTTTCTTTTTTAGCTTTTTCGGCTTTTTCTTTAACCTTTTTTACGCCGTTTTTAGTACCGGCCTTAACGGTTTCGGCAAATTCTTTCAAAAATTCTTTTAATTCCGGCAATTTGTCGGCTGAAAAAATAGCAGCCACCGCAATCAGCACCAAAACCCAGCTCCAAAAACCTAAATACATTATTTTTCTCCTTGTTGCATCTGATGCAGTATTTCGGTTGCATCATACTTAATTTCTTTTATATTGTGTGAGTGTAAAAACTGTTTATACAACTCACGCTCTGTAACTGATTGTATTGATTTTTTTTGATTTTGCAAAACATTTTTTACATTATTAAACCTCTCAAGCGCAATATCTGATAAAAACCGCCCGTTTCGGCAGATGTTTTGCATATCATAAATATTGCCGTTACAGTAACATACCGCATCGCAGCCGGCGTTCCACGCCGCTGCTGCCCGCTCGGTTACGGAGCCTTTAAGCGCGTTCATTTCCAACGCGTCGGAAAGCAAAAATCCGTTAAACCCGATTCTGGAGCGGATAATTTCATCAATCCCGCGCTTGGAAAAGGTTATCGGATTTTGATTGTCAAGTTCGGTTATTAAAATATGCGCGGTCATCGCCATCGGACAGTCATTATTTTTAATAAACGGATAAAAATCTTTTTCCATTTCGGCCAAAGAGCAGGTTACGGCCGGAAGCTGCAAATGCGGGTCGTTGGCGGCGCGGCCGTGCCCCGGAAGATGTTTAAGGCAAGGGCAAACACCTGATTGCGTGTAAGTTTGCCACATAATCCGCCCTAAGTCGGCCACAATTTTTGCATCTGAACTTAAGCAGCGAGCTTTAAGAGCAATTGTCGTCTGCTCGTATTCAACGTCTAACACCGGCGCAAAATTCAAGTTGGCGCCAAGATTAAGCATATCTTGGGCAATAATTTTACAATGCAGTTTTGCCATTTGTTCAGAACCAGCATCGCCCAAAGCTTTAGCCCAAGCATATTCATATCCGAGCGGTTTTAACCGATTGACCCGTCCGCCTTCTTCATCAAGCGCAATCAGCACATCGTTGCGCCCAATAACGGTTTTAATTTCCGCGTTCAGTTTTTTTAACTGCTCTTTGTTTGCAATATTACGCCCGAACAGCGAAACTCCGAGCGGATTTGCTTTTTCAAGCAAAAACTTTTCATCGTCGGTTAATTGAGTGCCCTCAAGCGATAATATGGCGGCAAGAATCGGTTTTTTCATGGTTGTTTCTATTTTTGTTTAACCAAGCAGCTGCCGCCGGCCTGTTTAATTTCGTTGCAAACTTTTTCGGCGCCCGCTTTATCGGCAAATGCTCCGGCGCGCAGGCGGTAGAGCATAACGCCGGCATCATTGCGCGAGGCGTCAACCTCATGCGGCAGATTTTTGAGCGCGCTGTATTTTGCG
>CALETM010000119.1 GCA_937920765.1 uncultured Alphaproteobacteria bacterium
ACCCCAGCCAGACTGGACAGAGGTTAGATTTTGAGGTCTAACCTCTTGTTTTTTAATAATATTTTGCAGTTCGCAGAAGGCGTTTTTTGAAGGGCTCAAAATTGGGCTGAAATTGCCCTCAAAGCCTTGTGTTTCCTCGGGTTCGCAAGATTCAAAATTTTGCCCGTTATTTGAACGGTCGCTGGACACCGAACTTTCCATATAACAAAACGGCGGATTGAGTTCATAACCTACGTTTCCTTCTTTCAACACAAGTTTTTTGAATATAAAATGCAACAGCAGTTGTTTATTCTCTATTGATTTTCCCATACTGAACGCATCGCCGACATGATTAACGAGGTCAAAAAGGTCTAAAACAATTTCATTAAAACCGTCATCGGCTTTGCCGTGCGCTTTTATTTCGCTTTCTAAACGACCTTTTTTAAGCAACATAGCATCGCGCTTGTCTTCATACGTCTGCTTATCTATTTCATCGTCCAGACGCATATTAAACAGTTTTTCAAGCCGCGCTTCGGTTTTGGTTATTTCAGCCTTTAAGCGTGCCAATTCATCGTTGCGGAAAGCAACTTCGGATTCCTTCGCGTCTTTGATATGCTGCCGGAAGTGGTTAATCATTTCATCAGGAATTGCAATCCGGTTCAATATTGATATTATTTGATTGTCAATTTCCTTTTCAGGAATATAAAGACGCGTACCGTTCTCTTTATAGCACACAACATAAAAGAATTTTTGTTTTTTTAATTCACAAGGGCAAATAATTTGCCTGTAATAATCCGTAAAAATCCCGCGGTATAAAAACGGCAATTCGCCGTATTTGAAAGGCTTTGAACCTTGCGCAGCTTTCTGCTCCTGCACTTTGTCCCACAATGCTTTTGAAATAAGCGGCGTGTAAATATGCCGATGCAATTTACCTTTGGCAAGCATTTCTCCATAATAAAACGGATTTCCTAAAATGTGAAAAATTGATGTTGCCGTTAATTTTTTGCCACTGTATGACCTTAAACCCCAAGTATCGGCTATTCTTGCCAACTGGTGCGCCGATGTGCCGCCGATAGAATAAAGCTCAAACAACTTGCGAACCTTGGTTGCGTCCGGTTCTTTTAAGCGTATACTGTGCTTGCCGTCATGATCAACAAAGTTTTCATAACCACAAGGCGCGACTCCGGCACGTTCCCCGTTCTTCAGCTTATAATCAAGCGAACGGCGAACATTTTCAGATAACTGCAAAACATAAGACTTTGCGCCCATAACGGAAAAATCCCATCGCATAATATCACTTGCTGATGAGTTTTTACCGATTACCATATTCTCACGATAAAAATGAAGCTCTATTTTTTCTTGCCGGATTAAATCATCCAGCATTACGGATTCTTTGAAACTGCGCTGTACTCTGTCCACCGCATCGGCAACAATGGCGATTGTTTCTGTCTGCTGCTTGCAGAACTCAATCATCTCCATAAATTCTTTACGCTTGCCGCGTGTTGAACTCTCTATAATCTGAAAGGTCTTTATAACTTCTAATTGCTTGCGCTTCGCATAGTCTAAAAGGCGTGTATTTTGAGCCGGAAGGCTGTGCCCTTCTTCCTGCTCTCTTGTTGATACCCTCGTTAATATTACCGCCTTCATTCTTTGCTTCCCCTATACAAACCATTAAACACTTCATTGCGCCGATAAACATACGCGACATTTCAGCCAGCTCATCTACCGCGACAGGCTTTTTAATTAAATTCTGTATGTTATCTTCAAGCGTGTTGTTCATTGTATAACGATTTTCGTATTAAAGCAAATTTAAAATTCGGTATTTCCGGATAAACCGGTTGGTATATGGCCATATACCAATTCATCTAACGACACCCCGAGGAAAACAGCTAAGCGGCAAGCTATCTCAACGGTCGGACGGTTATTATGATTTTCATATTTTACAATTGTGCATTTTGAAACGCCGATTGCCTTAGCCAACTTAGCACAAGATACATTATGCAATTTACGCAAACGTCTTAACTGGTTGGCAAAATCTATTTTATGGTTTTCGTCATATTCAAAGCCGTTAAATTTGGTTGTATATGGTTCAGGAAAGTTCATTGTTTTCTTCCTTTAGTTTTTTCATCATATTATAAAGTTGGGCGTACGAATAAGCATGTTCTGCGCCGTTTTGGTCTTTGACCGTTATACCGGAATTGGCGGCTTGGTTGGTAAAGAAGCACCTATCCCAAAAGCCGACAAACGTCAGACCTAATTTTTGTAACTCAATCATTGTCCTTTCCTTATTCAAAAAGCTTTTGGTTTGCGGAAATAAAGGAGCGGTGAAATTCAAGTAAGGCGCACAAAGAATTATAGACCGCTTCCATAGCCTCTATATTATAATTTGCTTCAAGCTGTGTAATGCGACCGGCTACAACATATTTAGGAAACTCTCTTTTGCGCCGCTCTATTTCGCTTTTAACAACTTTCATTTGCTCGGTTAGCGTTACCATTGTCTAATCCTTAATAAAAAAGTTTGTAATACAGCGGATAAAGGCAGCATCCGTAAATTTGGATTTCACCACTGAATCCGGCAACACTATAACATCCGGATTGTCGCGATTGCTTTCTGTGCGGATAATGATGTGTCTTTCGCCTTGTTCATTAAATGCGACAACCTCTATCTCAATTTTGGTATTATCTGTTTTAATTGTTTTCACCATAACGCCGCTCCAATTCTTTTTTGATTTCCCTTTTAGCTTCTCTTAATGTTTTGAACTCACAATCTCTTATTGGATATTGAAAAATATTCGGTATAAATACGTTCCAAGGGTGTTCTTTTTTACACTTATAAATAAATCCTAAATATTTTCCTTCAAATATTATATGATATTCGGAATACCATATTTTGTTTTCAATTTTTTTGAATATTAACCTTTTCATTTTCTTCCCTATCTACTTCTTGCAAAATTCTAAATTCTTCAGCCTTTGCTGTCCCGGCACGATATGCCGCCACATCAACCGTCCGTATTCTTTTAGCCTTTGCCGTCTCAAGCTTAATGCCGAAATCATCGTTATAAGAGTTTTTAAGATTTTCATCATTTAAGACGACAAGGTTTGTTCCAGTTGCTTTGAGAGTGTCTCGTTCTCTTTCTTTAATAAGTTCTTCTAAGCGCTCAGATAAACGGTAATAAAAGCCGTCATGAAATGATGTCCTGATTGCGCTTCGGCTGATTGTCTGGCGATTTTGCCGGTACTTATCCGAACAAACATAATCGGTAAAATTCAAAGCAAGAGCCGTGTTGGCGCGGATAGTCATATCACAAGCGAGATTCACATACTCTTCCGCGCCATAAAAGCTGTACTTAACGGTATTTTCTAAAGCTAACACTCCGAAAAAATCTGCCACTGAACATCTGAAGTCACTAAAAGCGCGCGATATATCAGTGATAAAAACTTCTTTTTTTAAGTTTTTACTTTTGGCTGAAGAATTTAACAAATGCTTTTCAATCTGATATTTCGTCATTAAAGCATTTACGCGAGCCAAAGCCGCCATTTCTTCGGCTTCGGTTGCGCCGTTAGCACGGTTAATTTCTAACAGCTTTTTGATTTTTTCTATGATGTCGCTTTTGTTCATCTTATAAATCCAGTGCCTTTTTATAAGCGTCTAACAAATGCTCTTGTTCATCGCGGTCAGCGGCGTTCATTTTGCGTAGTTTAATGATTGCGCGCATAATTTTAACGTCAAAACCGGCGCTTTTTGCTTCAGCGAAAACATCGCGTATATCTGATGAAACACCGTTACGTTCTTCTTCAAGCCTTTCAATGCGTTCTATAAGGCTTCTGAGTTTATTGGAAGCAATGCCTCCGGTTTGAATACCTTCCATTATTTATTTTCCTTATCTAAGCGTGTGTTAAATTTTTGTAACCCAATAACTGCTGCGGCAATTTTGATTTTTTGTGGCACATTAAGATGCAAATATCCTAAATCTTCTGTTTTTCCCCAAGCATCTATTATCGCCTTAAATGTTTTATTGTTTGAACTTTGCGGCTCTTTAGCCACAGCAGTAAAAATATATGCTCCTATCCCCCCCGGTAGGGTTTTAGCTTCAGCCACTGCTTTTTTAATTTGTTCCACTATTTGCTCTTGCGTTAATTCTTTTTCCATTGTTTTTCCTTTCAGTTTTTAATTTTGATTAAAAG
>CALETM010000120.1 GCA_937920765.1 uncultured Alphaproteobacteria bacterium
TCAACTAAAACCAACCCTTTAGAATTTAACACTTCATTTTGAAATTCATTATCATTAATCGACTGCATCAATCTTCCCCTTTATGAAAATTATGATATATGTTTTATATAATATTCCTTGTTTTTAGATTAAAGTCAAGCCCTGCAAAAATCTTTACACTAAACAATCGGCATTAATTTTGCCGTATTAGTCCATAAAATGTAAGTTTCAACCTTTTTATCAGGATAAATTTTTTCCGCAAGCTGCTTATAGGTCTTTAATTGGCGTTTATAAACTTCCGGCACTTCTTCAGGAGTGTTTGCCGGCGGACGGTTGGTTTTAAAATCAACAATTATCACTTTATCCGGCAAAATAAGCAAGCGGTCAAGCTGGGCGGAAATGATTTTGCCATCAACCACGCCCATAACCGGAACTTCAGCCCGCGAATCGCCGCTAAAGATAAAATTAAACTGTTTATCATTAAACAATACCATTACTTCATCTTTAATTTGAGCGCGAAATGCCGGCGGCATATCCGGCGCGCTTTTGGCTAAAAACATTTCAGAAAGCTGCTCTTTTTGAGCTCTGTCGGCGCAAGGCGGCAAAAACTGCAATAGTTTATGGATTAAAATTCCGCGGCGAAAATAATTACCGCCGTCTTTTAGCGGCGAAACCGCCGGCGTATCATCATTATCTTCAGGGCGCGACGGCGTATACGGACGCGAGAGCGGAGTTTCTTCAGGCGCCGGCAAATTAAGCCATACCGGCTTTATGGTCGGAATATTGGCCGTTGTTTCCACGGCAGTATTGTTTTTAGGCGCAAACACCTGCTCTCTTTTATAAACTATATTACCCTGCCCGTCAGGTTCGCCATAATCGGCAAACGCTTTTTGGCACAAGCTGTACCATGACCTTTCGTCTGATTTAGAATTTTTCCAACCGCAAATATAAAGTCGGTCTTCTGCTCTGGTTACCGCCACATATAACAAACGACGGTATTCATCAAGCGCTTTAGCGGTTTCAGAATCATGGATTTTTTGGCATTCTTCATCATAAGAATCGGCTGAAAGCGGGTAGTATACCATATTGTCTTTACCCCACAACAGCTTTGCTTCCCGCTTAAGATTTACCACTCTAGAGGTATCGGGCAAAATAACCACCGGCGCCTGCAATCCTTTGGAGCCGTGTACCGTCATTACCCGCACCGCGTCAATATCCGGCTGGTCAAGCTCGCGCTTAACCGTGGCATTATCTTCAACCACACGGTTAATAAAACCCTGCAAATTCGGCACATGTTCTTCTTCAAAGCTTAAAGCCAAATTGATAAATTCATCTATGGCGTCTTCAGCTTCCGCTCCTAAACGAGCCGTAAATTTTTCACGGCCTTTGAGCGGCCCTAAAACATAATTAAACAGCTCAAACGGGCGGTAATAATCAGCTTTATTTAATAAATCGGTTAAAACCCGCGCCGCCGCGGCGTAACTCGGATTGTTTTTAAGCTTGTACCACAATGAAACGCTGCCGCGGTTATAGCAAAGCGTAAACAAATCGTCGTCATTAAGCCCGAACAGCGGAGATTTTAGCACTTCCGCCAAACTTAAGTCATCTTCAGGCAACAATAAAAACCGCCCTAATGAAATTAAATCCTGCACCGCAATCTGCTCAAGCAATTTAAGCTTATCAACGCCGCAAATATTAACATTTAAGCTTTTGCAGGCTTTAACAAAATCTTCCACAAAACTGTTGCGGCGCTGCACCAAAACCATAAAATCGCCGTATTGCAAAGGTCGATTTTTTGATTCTAATATTTCGCGTCCTTCTACCATTTGCTTGATTTTAAGAGCAATTTTTTGCGCAAGTTTATTGCTGGCTGATTGACGGCTGCGGCGCTCAGTCGGCAGATGAAAAATATCGCCGTCGTTTTCATCTTCATCGGCTTCTTCTAACGGCCATAATTCAACTTTTCCGGCCTCGCCGATGCGGAACGGAAGATGTTTCACCTCTTTATTATCAAGCACCACGCCCGATTTAGCCTCTTCAATTGAAAACAAATGATTTACCGTTTCCATCACCGCCGAAACCGAACGAAATGAAACGCTTAAATCAATGTCATAAAACTTTTTACTCTTACCGGCAAAGTGTTTTTTCATGCGGGCAAATTCTTCCGGATCGGCGCCTTGGAAACTGTAAATTGACTGTTTGCGATCGCCGACGGCAAAAACCGTGCGCTCCACATCATCTTGACCGGAACCTGAAAAAAATTCATCGGTAACCGCTTTAATAATAGCCCACTGGTTTGGCGAGGTATCTTGCGCTTCATCAATTAAAACATGGCTGATACCGCCGTCAAGCTTAAAGAGAACCCACTCGGCAACATTGCTTTTTTGTAGCATATCGGCGGTGATGACAATTAAGTCCTCATAGTCAAGCCGCGCGTTTTGACGCTTGTATGTTTGATAGCCGGTTGCCAAATCATCGGCAATCAACATAACAGCTTTAGTTGATTTATAAAGTTCGGCTTTGGCTTTGTAATCTTCAAATTTTTGTAAGGCTAAGGCCAGCTCCGTCATATGCTCAACTATTTCGGGATAAATTTTTATCGCGTCATTGCAGGCGAGTTTTGTTTTAATACTTCCGTCTTTACCTAAAAACGCCGATTTGTATAGATTATAATCAAAATGAGCGGTTACGGACTTTAAATTTTCCGCAACTTTAATATCGGTTCTGGTACTTTTGGCTAACGCAGCCGCAATTTTTTTAACTTCCGCCCATGGAATATCGGCGACAAAGGCATTTTCATCAGGAGCAATTTCCGCCTCGGATTTAAAGCCTAATGATTGGCGTAAATTTTGCAAAAAATTATTAATACCATGGCAGCTTTCTAAAACTTTAATCAAGTGATTGCGGTTTATTGCTAATGTTTGCAATAAATTAGAAAATTTAAATTCTTTAATATGCGAGGTTAAATAAGCAATAGCTTTTCCTTGCGGCGTATCGGGATTTTGCTCAACATTCAAAATCAGCCGGCGGCAAACTTCATCAAGCGCTTCTTTGGCCATCGAATCGTCCATAACCGAAAAATATGGCGAAATTCCGGCTTCGAGCGGAAAACGTTTTAAAATCTCCTGACAAAAGCTATGTATGGTCTGAATTTTCATACCGCCGGCAACATCTAACATAGTGGCAAACAAGGTGCGGGCGCGGGCGGCAAGTTCCGCAAATTTATTGTCATCTTCAACTTTGCCAAGCAAATTTTCAAGCTCAAGATTAAGTTCTTTATCGCTGATTACCGCCCACTTGCCCAAACGCTCCGATATGCGGGTATTCATTTCAACCGCGGCGGCTTTGGTATAAGTTAAGCATAAAATTTTAGCCGGATTAACCCCGTTTAGCAAAAGGCGCAGCACACGGTCAGACAGCACCTTGGTTTTGCCGGTTCCGGCCGAAGCTTCAACCCACACCGAGTAATGCGGATTGGCAGCATTGCCCTGTTGGCTGCCGGCAATTTTTTTGAGTTGTTCTTTACTCTCTTTAAGCTCGCTGCATATATCAGTCATTGTCATTCTCCGCCGCCAACTCTTTTATACGCTCCAAGTGTTCGTAGTCAGAATAATCAGGCGCATATTTAGGATTCGGGCGCACCAAATACGGCGTGGTTTCAAAATCAAACGCAGCAATGAGTTGCTGTACTTGTTCATAGGTTTGCTCTAAAATTTTTTCTGTTTCGGTTATTTCAATAACTTTTTCGCCCAGTTTCCAATAACACAATTTACCGACTGATCCGGCCGCAATTTGCTTTCCGTTTTTGCTAAAACCACCCGCGGCGGCAATCAGCCCCTCAAGCGGTAATTGCGGTGCATAACCGGAACGAACCTGTTTGTTGCTACGAGCGCGGCCAGTTTTGTAATCAATAATATCAACACTGCCGTCTAAATTATAATTGAGGCGGTCGGCGCGGGCTTCCGCAATAAACGGACCGGCCGGAGCATTTATTTGCATTTGCCCTTCAACCTCATTATAAATCTGTTTTATGGCAGGCCGGCATATTGCTTCTTGTGCTAAAATCCAGTCGGCGGTTTTAATAAACGACGGCCACCAAAAAGCCCTTAACTCCGCGCTGATATCAGCAGCCTGAAATCGGTTTAAGCCGATGTTGATTAATTGCTCGCGGGCATCATTCGGCAGCTCTTTAGGAAATTTAGTGTTAAATTCTTCCAAAATGCCGTGTATTAAATTGCCGTAATCAGAAGGCGTTAAATCTTTGTCCGGAGCATCAAGCGGTTTAAGCCGCAAAATTTTAGCGGCAAAAACTGAGTACGGGTCACATATCAACCTTTCCAGCCAGCTGGCGGATAAACGGCGCGGACGGGCTGAAACCGGAGGTTTGGGCGCAGGTATAACAATTTTATCTTGAACGGCCGGCGTATCTTGCAAGCGCGCCAAACCGGCGTACTGATAGTCAATTAGATTTTCGGCATTGTATCCATAAGCCTTGAGCACGGTTTCAAGCCGGAGCAGCCATCGCGATTTGTTCATCGGCGTGCCGGCGACGCGGGAAGCTCGGGTTAAATAAACTTCAGGAGCGCACAGTAATTGGCAAAAATCCGCCGCCATAACACCGATAGATCTTTCTGGCAGCGGCATGCCGAAATCTTTTTTCATCGGGCGCGACATCCACGGGTCGCTGCTTGGAAGTTGAGGCCAAACTCCCTCATTAACTCCGCCGATAATCACCACATCGTAATGATTAAAACGAGCCTCAATCGGACCTAAAATTTTTAATCTGGGGTGTGTGCCATAAAGCGGCCGAACGGTTTCCGACGCCATTAATCCGGTTAAAATTGACAAATATTGCTTAGGCGGAATTTGCTCTAATACCTTCAGCTGAGGCAAAACCTTGCTGAACAAAGCCGCGGCCTTGCGCCCATCGTCGCCGCGCCATAAAACATCGGCGCCGGTTTCATTTTCGGAAGCGGCATCTGACAACGCTTCCGCTACCTGCAAATGGGTTTGCAGCAAAACGGTAAAATCGGCTTGCGGGTTATCATATAAGCTTTTTAACGGATTCATAATTTGTTTAAGCAGCGATATATCTTGCAATAAAGCTTCGGATATTTCTTTTTTATTGCCTGAATAGGAGGGAGTGCGTAGCGCCAGCTCATAGTTGCGCACCCGACGACGCAATGAAGCTATATCTGAATGCAGGCGCATAAATGGATTTTTTAACAACGCTAAAACTGAACTGTTAGAAAAATCTTCTTCTAAAACCTGAAGTATGGAGAGTAGATAAATTCCGACCGGAGTTAAGTGTAGCGGCTTACCGGCAGAATCATCAATTTTAATCTGCCATCGTTCAAGCTCTGCCGCCGTGCGGCGCGCCAAAGTACGGTCGGTAGTAACCAGCGCCGCCGTTTTGCCCTCAGTATTAAGCACATCACGCATTATAACGGCAATGGCGGACGCCTCCTGCCCCATATCTTCAGAGGCAATCAGATGCAAATTTTCAGTTGCCTCAGAGGTAAGCGAATCTGCAGAAAGGCGGCGCCATTCCATGGTTGAAAGCGCCGGCCGCATCATTTCTGAAACCAACTTTTCGCGCATGGGGTTGCGCGGTTTAACTTCATCTTTTACTTCAAAACGCGAAATTTGCAAAAATTCCAACAGCTGTTTAAGCTCATATTGCGGGTGGCTCTCATCAATTTGTTCCCACGCATCATCTTCAAGCCGCTTATCAATACCGTAAAAATAAATTTCACCATTCGGCAAATTTTTTATAGTTCTTAAAATTTGTTTCAGCCCCGGAAATAACGCGGTTATGCCGGCGGCGACAACCCGTCCGCTCGGCGGATTTTTTTGCCACATTTCGGCCTGAGCTTTTAATAACGCATTTTTACGGTTTATCGTATCGCACAAACCGCGTTCCTGCAAAATTTGCGGCCAATATTTACTGATAATCTGCAAAAAGTTTAAAGTTTCCTGCCAATGGACGGCATATTGTTCGGGCACCAAATTTTTTAGCCCGTCAAATGACAGCTGCTCATTGTAAAAAACATCTATCAGCTTGGCTAAATCTTGCGCCAGAGCAAACGCCTGAGCAAAAGTCATTTCAGGCAAACCGTATTCGGCCGGTTTTGAAACAATCAGCCGGGTAAATAAAAACAAACGCTCATAATTATCAATAGCCGGCGGCAGCTGGCGTAAAACTTCAGAATTAGCATCAGTGTTTAAAAAAATTTCATCTTCATCGGCATCGGCTATCGGCACAATTTGCGGCAAAATACTCGGTTTAAGCCCGTTTACCCGCACAAACGCATCGCGCAATGAAACGCAGGCCCGTCGATTAGGCAATAAAAATAAAACATTTGCCAACCCTTCCGGATTATCAGCATAAATGCGGCTGAATTTTTCCGCCAAAACATCAGTGAGCGAACAGCTTTGCGCAATGTTGAAAATATTTTCAGGCATTAAAGATTATTGCTCCTGCAGCCAATGCAAAAATTTTTGCAGAGCGTTGCCGCGGTGCGATATTTTGTTTTTTATATCCGCGCCAAGTTCGGCAAAAGTTTTATCATACCATTCCGGAATAAACACCGGATCAAAGCCGAATCCGCCGGCGCCGGTTTTTGATTTAGCAATGGCGCCGTTGCATCTGCCCTCAAAATGTTTATATGTTCCGTCCGGAAAGCCCAAAACCAACACGCAGGCAAAATATGCCGAGCGGTCAGCGTTGCCGGTTTGCGCAATTTCAGCAAGCAGCTTGTCCATGCCTTTATCAAAATTGCGGTCAGGAGCATAGCGCGCCGAATAAACTCCGGGGCGTCCGTTTAAGGCATTAACACACAGCCCCGAATCGTCAGCCAAACACGGAACTCCGGCAATTTTAGCGCCGGAAAGCGCTTTTAAAGCGGCATTTTCTTCAAAAGTAGTACCGGTTTCATCAACTTCAGGCAAATTTACATCAAGCGCCGAAACAACTTCAATTCCAAGCGGCGCGAGCATTTCGGTAATTTCAGCAATTTTACCGCGGTTGCGGCTAGCAAATATCAACTTGTTAAACTTCATTTATTTTACTCCCAGTGCCTGCTTTTGCAATTTAATCAAATCAGTAATTGCGTTTTGCGCCAATGCAAACAATTTTTCAAACTGCTCCTTACTAAAGGGTTCACCCTCCGCCGTACCCTGAATTTCAACAATTTTACCGCTTTCGGTTAAAACAAAATTGGTGTCGGCGCGGGCGGAAGAATCTTCGTCATAGTCTAAATCAAGCAAAACTTCATCACCGTGCAATCCGCATGAAACGGCGGCAACAAACTCTTTTATCGGGTTATGATTAATTTTGCCATCGCTTACCATTTTTTGCAGCGCTATGTATAACGCCACAAAGCTACCGGTGATTGAGGCGGTGCGGGTGCCGCCGTCGGCTTGCAAAACATCGCAATCAATATTGATAATATAATTTTGCAAAACATTTAAGTCGGTAACTGCGCGCAACGAACGTCCGATAAGACGCTGAATTTCATGCGTGCGGCCGGAAGGACCTTTGGTTTCGCGGCTGACGCGGGTACGGGTTGAGCGCGGCAACAGCGCGTATTCAGCCGTTATCCAACCTTTATCGCCGCCTTTAAGCCATGCCGGCAGTTTATCATCTACCGATGCCGTGCACAAAACATGGGTATTGCCGCATTTAATTAAGCACGAGCCTTCGGCATAGGCATTAACATCAGGAATAATTTCAATTTTTCTGAGTTCATTGTAAGCTCGGTTATTTTGCCGCATTTTTATTCTCCGCAATATAAAAATCATCAATTGCTTTAAGCACTCGGGTGACCGTATTTTCAACCCGCTCATCTTTGGTTTCAACCACAATATCAGCCTCGGAATAATACGGATATTCTTCTTTAATGTAGTTTTCGAGTTTGTCTTTTAAGCGCATATCGCCGCCCATTAAAAACGGACGATGTTTGCGCCCCGCCGTGCGGTGGTAAAGAGTGTTGATATCGGCTTTTAACCATATGGTTAAAGCGTGCGATTTGGCCATTTCACGCGTGGGGCCGGCTACAAACGACCCGCCGCCTGAAGCCAAAACACAAGGTTCACCTTGTAGCAAACGCTTCATAACCCGCATTTCACCGGCGCGATACTCTTCCGCGCCAAAGCATTTAAGCACATCAACCAATGAAAGTCCGGCGGCTTTTTCAATCTCGCGGTCACCGTCAACAAACGGAAGGTTAAGTTTTTGCGCCAACCGCTTGCCGACGCTGGTTTTTCCGCTTCCCATCAGTCCTACCAGAAGAATTATTTTATTTATATCTTTTACCATTGTTTTTAACGCTTCTTTCAATTTTGTTGCATTAAATAATAGAAGTG
>CALETM010000121.1 GCA_937920765.1 uncultured Alphaproteobacteria bacterium
ATATACTTAAAATTAAAAACAGATTAGAATTTATTGTGTTGCGTAAATATTTTCTCCGTTGCTTATAAATTTGGCGGTGCCGTTTTGCGTTAAAAAGGTTTGACAGCCGACAGATTTAAGAGCGGAAAGAGTATCGTCATCGGGAGGGTTCTTTGCGCTGCAGGTAATGACTGCATATTCGGGCGCGACGGATTTTATAAATCTATCGGTGTATGAGTTGTATCTGCCGTGGTGCGGAACCTTTAAAAATGTGTGCGTAAGAGAAAACTGATTTTTAAATTCCGCAAGCCGTGTTTCCTCGGCGTCTCCGGTAAAGAGAAGGCTGTTTTGACCGTGAACCGCGCGGACAGCCAAAGAATAATCATTGTCACCCTCTGCATAGAATGACTTTTCGGGCGGATAAACTTCAAATGTAACATCATCGTATACAAAAGAAAGATTTTCGGTAAGTGTAATCGGCGTAAGATTGTTTTCTTCAGCCGCGGCGATGAAGTCTTTATACTCTTCGGAATCGCTGCGGTAATTTGGGGTTATTATTTGATTGACGGATATCTTTTTAATAAGCTTTGCCGCGCCCCCCACGTGGTCTTTGTCAAAATGTGTGATTATAAGCCGGTCGATTTCGGTTATTCCAGATTCGGAAAGAGCGCTTATGATATCGCTGACGTCACCCTTTTCGCCGCAGTCTATCAATACGGTATGGTTTTGCGTTTTAAGAATGAGCGAATCAGCCTTGCCGATATTGAGCGCGGTTACGGAAAATTCGCCCGTAGCCTTAATCTGCGCCGCGCCGCCGTCCGAAGGTTTGGTGCAGCAGCAGAGCATAATAAGCGTTAAAATTATAAAATTGACGAATAAAGCTTTACGGAATATGTGTTTCTTCATAATAATATTCACCACTCTTTTCTTTTTGTTTATGGCGTCAGTATACAGCCGCTAAATTAAAATAAGATTAGAAAACCCTGAATTTCGGTGCCGGACAAGATATTTTTAAAAAATTTAAAAAAGTGCTTGACAAATGGTAACAAGCGTGGTATACTATAAAAGTTGTCGCTTGCGGAAGGTGAATGGGCATAACAATCAGGCGATTGAGAATTTGCAGCATAAATCGTAAATGACAACGTATCGCGTTAAATGTTAAGATTTAAAAAAGTTTTAAATCTTAAAAAAGTACTTGACAAAGAGTTAAGAACGTGATATAATGAATAAGCTGTCCCT
>CALETM010000122.1 GCA_937920765.1 uncultured Alphaproteobacteria bacterium
ATGAAATAAAAGAATGGTGCGCAAAACACAATATTTCGTTTTATCGTTATGAACTTGCCGGACACGGTTCTGACGCCGTCAATATTGAAAAAGCCGATTTTAATATTTGGAAAGAGCAACTGTTGGAAATTATTGACAGTCTGTCCGGCAAAATCATTTTAGCCGGCGCCTCGCTCGGCGGTTGGCTCAGCTTTAAAGCGGCAACTTTGCGCCCTGATCGCGTGTGCGGAATTTTAGGTTTGGCAGCCGCGCCCGATTTTACCAAAGATAACGCCGACTATGTGACCGAAGCGCAAAAGCAAGAACTTGAAAACACCGGCAAGCTGGTGATGGACGACGAAGGTTTCAAAATTGTAATCACACAGCAACTTATTGATACCGGCAATCAAAACTTAATGCTTGACAAGCCGTATATCGGCATCAACTGCAAAACAGTTTTGATTCAGGGTATGGAAGATGATTCGGTTTATTGGCCGAAAGCGCTTAAAATCGCTGAAAAAATTCAGGGGCAAGAAGTTATGGTAAAACTGCTTAAAGGCAGCAATCACCGTCTGAATACCGATTCTGACATTAAAGAAATTTTATCAGCGCTTGACAGCCTGATTTAATTGTTTACGGTTTAAAATGCAAAGCGCCTTGTCGGTGGCAGAAAGCGCAACTTAAAAATGAATTACAGCATTGAACTGGGGTTTGATGTTACTTGGAAAGTGGATTAAAATGTATGTTTATATTATGACAAATAAAAAAAGAGGGAGCTTATATATAGGCGTTACAAATGACATTATCCGCCGTACTTATGAACATAGAAACAAGCTGATTGATGGTTTTACAAAACGATATAATTTAACAAAACTCGTTTATTTTGAAGAAATCAGCGGTCAGATTGAAGCAATAGAACGAGAAAAATTTCTAAAAAAAGCCTTTCGCAATTATAAAATATCGTTAATTGAAAAACAAAATCCCGAATGGAACGATTTATACGATAGCTTAATTTAGTCTTTCTAATGTCATACCTCACTGTTTTTTGTCATACCTCGGACGAAGTCCGATTAGGTATCTAAAAAAATAAATGCAAGAACCATTATAAAGATGCCTTATCCGTCAGCTTTTCGCTGACGGAGGCATGACAAGTGTTTAATTCTCGCTTTTAGTTTTTATATTATTT
>CALETM010000123.1 GCA_937920765.1 uncultured Alphaproteobacteria bacterium
ATATTTACGAGTCCGTGCTGTGCATAAGTTGTATTTTTCACCACCCCGTTTCCGGCAACCATCTTTATAAATGAACGATAAAAATATTTTAATCATGATTTAATCATAAAAAAGACGGGTACTGAATAGTATCCGTCTTTTAAAAAGTTAAATATTCTTAAATTAGAACAATACTTTTACACGCGCACCGAGGGTGTAGTCGTATTTGATGTAATGGCTTCCGGTTCCGTCAAGGAAGTATTCGCCATATAAACCCAATGCGATGTTGTCGGTTGCGTAATAATCGCCTTCAAGCAAGCCCCACAAGGTGTTGGTGTTTTTGCCCGCGGTGTTAAAGTCATAACGCAAAGCAGCGTCAGCGGCCCATTTACCGGCATATTTGTGCAAACCTAAAGTGAAAGATTGATCTAAATAGCGGTTGCCGGTGTCAACATTGCCCATAATGCCGTAAATGGCGTAAGGCGACAGACCGTTGCCCATATCATAGCCGACTTTTAACTGAGCTTGTAAAACTTTAATCCATTCAGAGCTGTTTTCAAGCTCGCGGTAAGCGCTTCCGTAAAAATCTTTTTGGCTGAAAGTAATGTAATCAGCGGCAACTTGAGTGGTAAATTTGCCGTAATTCATATTATATGCGGCGCCGATGTTGTAAACAAAGTTATGATCGTTGTTATAATCGCCGTTGGCGTCAAAATCATTCTCAAGGGTGGCTTTTACGGCAAAGTTATCGGTTACGCCGTAAACAATTTCTTCGGCTAAAGAGGCGTCTTTGTCAGCTACGCCGCCATAACGGTGTTTAATTTGCGTACGGCCGTATTCATATGAGGTGTTTGAGGTGAGCTGACCTTTATTCGGCAAATAAAGGGCGCCGGTTAAATCAGCTGCCATGGCAGAGCCTGCAAACATAACGGCGGCAGACGCCAAAAGAATAGTTCTGTAATTCATAAAGTTTCTCCTTGATAGGTTAATACTCTTGTTAATATCAGCTATATTAACAGCTATCAGGCTAACAGAAAATTCTAATAAAGCAAGCACTTAATTTAATTGTTGGCAAAAATTAAATTGCAGAATATTTCAAAAGCAGGTTACAGAGTGCTTTATAATTAGAGTGTAAGACGGTGTGTATATGGATAATTTAGGTGTAATAATTGACTATAAAGGCAGGGTGATAATAAAGGTGCTACCTTTGTTAAGTTCACTTTTAACTTCAATTTGTCCCTTGTGCTTTTGAACAATTAAAAGCGCCATGGCAAGGCCTAAGCCTAATCCTTCGTTGTTGCGGTTGCGGGCTTTGTCGGCACGGAAAAAGCGCTCAAATATATGCTGTTTATTTTCTTCTGAAATGCCGATGCCATGGTCTTTGACTGTAATGTAAATTTGTTTTTTATCGGCTTGGGCGCTAAGGATAATTTTGCTTTTTTCAGGACTGTATTTAATTGCGTTATCAAGCAAAATATATATTAACTGACGAATTAAAACCTTATCGGCAGTGACAGTAAGCGAGGGTGCAATCTCAGCGCTTAAATTAATATCTTTTTGTTTGGCAAGCGGTTTGGCGTTTTGATAAATATCCTGCAAAAAAGCTGTCAAATCAAAAGGTTCTTTATTTATTAAAGCCTGATTGTTGTCAAAGCGGGCAAACTGCAAAAGTTTGCCGGTAAAATCAGCCATAGAAATAATTTCGTCTTTTAAGCGGCGAATAATTTCCGGCGATGACTTTTTATGCTCTAAAAGCTCAGTATAAGCAAGCATAATGCTAAGCGGGGTGCGCAGCTCATGCGAAGCATCAGACACAAACTTTTTTTGCCGCTCAAACATGGCTTCAATTTGCATAATGGCTTTGGAAGCAAGCAGGTTGCTGATAAAAAATGCCAATGCCAGTAATATTACAATCACCGCTGAAGAAATAACAAACAAGTGATTGAAACTGTGATGCAGGTTGGTGGTGTTGCTTACTACCACTACTTTGCCGATTTGTTTGCCGTTTTGATAAAGATTGCGGCTTATCATGCGAAAATACCAATGATTTTTTACTTTTTGCTGATGAATGGTTCCGGTTTTAAAATTATCATTTTTTACCGCCTCAAGCAATTCAGTGCTGAATTGTGGATTGGTAGGCAGCTCGGCATATATCAAATTTTCGCCCTTAAACCAAAAACTTAATAATACGTTTCGGTGAGAATCGGTATATTCAACCGTTTGCGGCATGATACTGTGTTCAGCAAAAATCTCAGAGGCTTCGCGTTCTTCTTCATCTAAATAAGCCATAAGAGTTTTATCAATGTTACGCAGGGTAATTTGCAGGTTAAGATAAGAGCCGGAGCAAAATACGGCAATCAAGAGTATGGCTATAATGGCGGTGTATTTACGCACCAAACCTTTGCGGATTTTATCAATCATGGTTATTTATCTCCAAATAGTAACCGACGTTTTTTACTGATTTTATGGCAATGCCGGCGTTAAAAGCGGTTAATTTTTTGCGTAATAAATAAATGTATGAGTCTAAACTTGATTCTGAAATATCTAAGTTGTCAGGCCAAACTTTTTCAATAATGGTGGAGCGTAGAATAGTTTGTCCGCAATTTACAAATAAAATTTTGAATAAATCATATTCACGTTTGGTTAATTGCAAAATTTGTTCGCCGCAGGTTAAGGTTAAAAGGTTGTTGTTAATGGCAAGGTTGCCTTTTTTATAAACATCATCAATATATGGTTTGGATTTACGGCGATTCACAGCTTTGATGCGAGCAACAAGCTCTTTATTTTCAAACGGCTTAACTATATAGTCGTCTGCACCGGATTCAAGCCCGTTTAAGCAGTCGTCTAAAGCGTCTTTGGCGGTAACAAAAATGATTCCGCCTTGATAATTGTATTTATCGGAACGTAAAATTTTGCAAATTTCAAGTCCGGAAATTTCAGGCAGCATCCAGTCAAGAATAATCACGTCAAAAGCATTATCGTTGGAAGTTTTAAAATCATCTAAAGCTTCTTTGCCATCGGTTGCCCATACCACGTCAAAGCCTGAAATTTTAAGCAGTTCTTTTTGCGCCGCGCCTAATTTTAAATCATCTTCAACCAGTAAAAGTTTCATTTTTAACCTCTTGTTTTATATCAGCATAGTTTAGCCAATGCAAAAATGATTGCAACCGCTTTTTTAAAGTTTTTTTGCGCTTTTTTGAGATTGTTTTCAGATTAGGGGCGTATGCGGCAGATATGAACTAATTTACCGCGAGGAAAAAATGATAAAAAATTTGTTTCAAAAATTGCCGAGTGTATCGGCGCAAAAAGTTATTTTTATTGCCGCGGCTTATTTTGCAACCGTGCTTAATTTAAGTTTTTGGCGCTTTGTATGGAATACCGTGGAAATTAATAACTTTACCGGCGTTTTGTTTGTAATATCATTGCCGTTTTTTATATTTTTAACCTTGTGGATGTTCTTTAACTTAATTTTTACCAAATATATCGGCAAATTTTTGCTTTGCACATTGCTGATTGTTTCAGCCGTAACTAACTACGCAATGTTTACATACGGAATTTTTATTGATTCGGATATGTATCGTAATGTGGTTGAAACCGATATAAATGAAACAATGGATTTGCTTACTTTCAAAAGTGCGGCTTGGGTGTTTTTAACCGGCGTTCTGCCTGTGTTTTTCTTGATAGGTATACATACGGACTTTATGTCCTTTATAAAAGAGGCAGGACGTCGGACCTTGAATATTTTAATTGCGCTGGCTTTGCTTGGCGGATTTGCGGCGTGTACGTATAAAGAATACGCCTCATACGGGCGCAATTATAATGAAGTAAGAAAGCTTATCAATACCTTTAACTATATTTATGCGACCGGTCGTTATTATCAGCGCGAGGCATTAAAACACCGCGAATTTGTGACCATTGATGACAATCCGTCCTTTATGCCGCTTTCAGGTAATGAAAAAAAAGTTTTGGTAGTGGTTTTGGGCGAAACCGCGCGGGCGGCAGATTTTTCATTGTACGGATACGAAAAAGAAACCAACCCAATGTTGAAGGCTGAAAATCCGATTGTGTTTAAAAATGTTGCTTCTTGCGGAACGGCAACGGCGGTTTCGGTTCCTTGTATGTTTTCAAACATGAAACGCGATGATTTTGATGTTAATGACGCCAAGTTTACGCAAAATGTGTTGGATATTATGTTAAGCGCCGGTTACAGTGTTTCATGGCTTGAAAATAACAGTGGTTGCAAAGGAGTTTGCAACCGTATTCCGACTGAAGATTTGCGTGCTTCCGGTAATGAAAAATGGTGTAAAAACGGTGATTGTTTTGATGAAATTTTGCTAAGCGGCTTAGATAAAAAACTGCAAAATTTGAAGTATAATTCCGTAATTGTGCTCCACATGATGGGTAGCCACGGGCCTTCATATTTTGAGCGTTATCCCGACAAGTTCAAAAAGTTTCAACCAACGTGCGATACGGCTGATTTGCAGGATTGTACCCGCGAGCAGATTGTAAACACTTATGACAACACTATTTTGTATACTGATTATGTGGTGGCTGGTGTGATTGAAAAACTTAAAGCTTATCCTCAATATCAGTCGGCAATGCTTTATATTTCCGACCACGGGGAATCGCTTGGCGAAAACAATATTTATCTGCACGGGCTGCCATATAAAATTGCCCCTGATTATCAAAAGCAGGTGCCGATGATATTGTGGCTCTCGGATAAAATGGCGGCAAGCAATAAAATTAATGTTGATATTTTGCGCCAAAAAGCCGAAACCGGTGAATACAGTCATGATAACTTTTTCCATACCTTAATCGGCTTGACTGATATAAAAACCACGGTTTATGACCGGCAGATGGATTTGATAGATATGTAATAAAAACTAACCGCTGTTGATTAAACGGCGGTTGTTTTGTATATGTGTCCGAATCGATTCGGAAAAGCGGTAAAAAATGGTGATTCTGATGGTCTTGCGAGGGGAAAAAGAAATATTTGACTATTTTGGGAATATACTTTATAAAGGTTTAACAAGATCTGAGGCATATAATGATTATATTCATGATACAATCGTTAATTTAACAGGTAATGCCAGAGCACATTTGTATTCTAATTTACCCCCTGCTGAGGCTTGTGCAGATTTTAGAGAAAACCAACCTGAATTACCGGAGCATTTTTGGTAAATGAAAAGAGCAATAATTATAACGACAGTAAGTTTGATATTGTTATGGATATTAAACGCTATAGATTCCGCTTTACTGGTGGATGCATGTCGTGATGGCGGAGATGTCTGGGATTATGATGAAGACCGTTGCCGTGAAGATTGTTTGCTATGGAATGACAAATACGGATGTGTTCAAATGACACCCGAACATATGAAAGTTATGGACGATTGCTATAAGGATAGAAAACGTTGTGACGTAGAACTTGCAAAGATATATTCTGAAGAATTATGTATGAAATACAGTAGACGGATAAATCCTAATACAGGTCGTTGTACATTTGAATAATCTATTGCTATTTAACCCCGCCTGCGAAAACACCGCAGGCGGTTTTGCTATATAAATTGGCATAATCGCGAGAGGAGCGTGCAAAACTCCCATCGCGATTATTTTTTTAACCGGCTCTGTGTGCAAACACGGAGCTATTTTTTTAACTTAATTTTACAAGGAGAACGTAAGATGTATAGTTCTTACCTCACAAGAGAAACTTTCGAAAATGAGCACGATGAAAAAATGACGCGTAAGTTTTCATATAACTACCAAGTTTTGAAGCGCTTGTTTCCGGAGGTTTACAAATTGCCGGAGAGCGAGATTCGCTCGCTGGTGCACTCAATTTACGATAACCCTAAACTTGGCGATGAACTGTTAGATCATTTAAGTGATGTGATTAACAAGAAAAAGCCGGAATGGGGCGAATACTTAAATCCGAAACCGGAAGAACCAGAACAGCCTGTGCAACCTGTACAGGCTAATCCATTGAAGCCGGTGCAGCCAAAGCCGCTGAATCTGAATACGAGTTCAGGTTTTGAGCCGTACAAACCGCAAAAGAGCGCTTTCGGACTTAATAACACTAACAGCTTAGGCGGGCTTAACAACACCGGCGGTTTGCATCAAAGCCAACTGCCGAATTTCAGCAAAGACATGGATTTAAAGCATTCGGATATGG
>CALETM010000124.1 GCA_937920765.1 uncultured Alphaproteobacteria bacterium
CTTTATAAATATTCAGATTAATTTTTATATCTTTTATTTTATCGCCCGAAACACATAACGGAGCGCTCGGCATCATATTACCGATATCTAAAACCACCTCAAGCTGATTATCCTGATTATATGCTTTAATTGATGAGCCGCTCATCTGCACTTCCCAATCGCGATTTTCCGATTGGGCCGTAAAACTACCTCCGGTCTGATTTGACAATCCGGTAAAGCCGCACAAACCCCACAAGGCCGCCAACAAAAAAGATACTTTTTTCATTTTATTTTCCTCATATTTTGCTATTACGTTTAATGTAATCGTAAAAATCTAACTCTGCAACAAAAAAACGAACCGGAATTTCCGATTCGTTTTTTAAGTAATTCAGCGGCTTAATATTTAAGCAGCAAATACACAGATTCTTCCGGATAGCAATATGAAACCCGCTCCGGATTGTGAATAGTATAAGACTCGTACCTGTCCTTATTGTCAATCAGCCATGCAAAACAATGGCTTAGGCAAGGAACATCGGCTGCCTTCAGCATATAATCAAGCTGAGACAAAACCTTATTGACAATTAACGATTCTTCCTTGGTTAAAAGTTGCAAACCAAGTTCTTCAGCTTTTTCTTTAACCGCTTCAGATGGCGCGTAAGCGGCACTGGCTCCGGCAAATACCAAATCGGCAGTAAGGGCAATTCCGCGAAACTTGCGGGACTTTTCCAGCACAAACATCGGTATGCCGACAAAATGCTCCTTAACCGTGGCTTTAATCTGCGCCGGCGTTGCGTTGTTCGGCACCTGCACAAATTCGCCCAAATTATCAAAGACAAACTGCTTGCCTAAAATCGGCCATTCCGGAGTAAGCAAGCGGTCTTGCATCATTCGATACATCTGCGCATCGTTTGATTTGTTATCATCGGCCGGCTTAACAAGTTTTGACCAAAAGCCATAAACATCGTGCCATGAAGCATAACGTACCGCCATTTTCATTAAAGCGGTTATTTTCTGTTCAGACTTGTCCGTTTTTTCCATACGGAGAAGCCAATTGTGAATTTGTTTATACATAATAAAAT
>CALETM010000125.1 GCA_937920765.1 uncultured Alphaproteobacteria bacterium
GAATATAACACTAAAAGAGATAAAAATCAATTGCTATTTTAGATTTTTGCCAATATTCGGCATTTTCTAAAATAGAAACAACTGTTCTATTATTGAAGAGTTAGCGATTGCCCTTTGGGCAGAGCTTACGAGCCAGAGCTTAGCAACGCAAAAATCCCCGTTGCTTCGGCGGCGGGGATTTTTACTTAAAACGTATCTCTTAAAAAACTGGTGCCGGTTATGTGACTTGAACACACGACCCACGCATTACGAATGCGTTGCTCTACCAACTGAGCTAAACCGGCGCTGTTCTTAAATTACATAAACCGACCTAAAAATCAAGCATTATTTTTGTACAAAATTTTAAATGTTTTGTACAAAAGCTCTTTACTTTCAGCTTAAAACGCGTTATATTTCAGATAATAACAAATAATTATTTAATTATGAAAAAAATCAAATTTTACCCTTCCGCATTGGAAATACGTCCTGCCAGCACCATATTCGGTACTGAATTTTGCGCCGTTAAGCTAAATTTTGAACAGGCAATGGCATTTAATTCAGGGTTTGTTTCATTCGAACAAATGATTGAAACTTACGGTACTGCAAGCGTCTTGAAGCTCGGCGAACAATATGACGGTTATGTAGCCGTATATTACAGCTCGTGGAAGCAGCAGTCTGTAATAAAGTTGCGCGGAGCTGTTGAACGCCTTACTAAAGCTGAAGCTCTTAACTTGATGCCTTCGGCCTTGCGCGATGCCGCACTTAACAACGCCGCATACAAAATTGTGTACCGCTGCGCTGACGGCAAACGAGTTCCGGGGGCGGCGCTGTATGTATGGACATTCGGCGACTGCCGCTTTTCAGAGTTTATCCACCACTTGCAAAAACAAGGAAAGATGTCTGCCGGCCTGAGTCCCGACACCATCGAAATAAGCCTGAAACGCAAAATTTTACAGTCGCTGACAACAAATGCGCCCGTAAGCGTGACGGATGAGGAGAGAGATGCTCTTATGCACTACTTAGGCAAAGCTTACTACACGCAATTTATTGCTGAAATTCCTGATGAGGAATAAAGTAAAATCGCCTTGATGCAAAACCCCGCTGACACATTGTTACGCGGGGTTTTTACTGTAAGCCGTATAAATTATAAGCGCGAATGATTATTTTTTAATGACAATGCCAAAGCGCCGGTTTGGTACTGATTAATCAGAGTTTGTAATTTTTTAGCTCCAAATTTTTCGGCATAACTGTATACCCTATCAGAAAAATATGACTTTGGGGCATTATCCGAACCAAAGATTTTACTGTTCAAAAGCTGTTGCGCTTGCTCCAAAGCATCAGATGGGGCGCGCTTTTCCGTTTGCGCATAAAGCTTGGCAAAAGCCCTCGCAAAATTGTTAATTAACGGCAATGACGGCAAAAGTTTACGTTCCGCAAAAATTTCAGCCGCCGCCAAAATCATATTATCATCGGCTTTGGCATAATTAACGTTTTGCAAATTGATGCTTTTGGCGCTGAACATAGCAAACAACTCAGGGCTTTTTATACCTAATGCCTTGGTACTCCATTCGCTTTCCACACGATTTATCGCCTCAATTTGATTTTTGTTAAAAGGCCATTTTTCCCATTTTTCCACACTTTCCGGATCATCAGGTTTGCGTATCGGCATACTCGGTTGCATCGCCTCAAATATATTTTGCACCATTTGCACATTATTTTGGGCAAAAGCATAATCAAGCAAAAATTTATCATGTTTATCTACGGCAAACAGCACATTTTGCGGAACTTCGGTTGCATCAAAGGTGCCGGCTTCAATTTGCCGGCAACAATCTCTAAAACTTTTTTGCATTTCGCCGATATAATTTTGACATTTATTTATATATACCGAACCGGCAGCAGCCATTTGTTGCACAAGTTCTTGTTTTTCAGGGTGTTTGACGAGCGCTTTATCTAAAATTTGATTAGTATTTTCAATTATATAATCAGTTGATGTAACTTCATCAAAAATAAGCTTAAACATCTCTTCTTCTTTTAAGGCGCCGTCAAGCTTAAACTGATGCGACCAAAAACCGCCGTTATGCCCATTGCGCCCTGCCATAACCGTACGATGCACCAACAACACATCAGCATTTTCCGACATATTAAAAAACAGCGTGTCATTATCTGATAAATCGGCCGTTGTTACATAGTGGCGGAAAGTTCCGTCATAAGTGGCGCGCAAATCTAAACGCTCATCAACTGCGCTTAAGCGAATAAGATTGGTAAAGTTAAATTTGTGGCTATCTAAGTCTTTTTCAATGTTATTATGCTGCACCACAAAAATTTGTTTTTGAATAAAACGGCGTTCTTCCGCCAAATAACCCAAATCGGTCATTAGCTCATCTGTTAAACGATTAATGCCATTTAATATGCTGCTGCCGTAACAGTGAGTGCCTATTATCAGCTTGCGGGCATTATGCGCGGCTTTGATTGCGGACATACGATGCAAATCGCCGTTTTCATCACGAGTAGCAAAAAGTGGCACCATATAATTATCAAAAAAGCTTTGCGCCCTCATCACGCTGGAATCATACTGGTTAGGCTGCTTTTCATAATATAATGAGCAAATTTTTACTTTGTTTTTAAGCTCTTCGGGCAGCATATCCTCAAAAATTTTACACATACCGTTGGCATCTTTGGCTTCAGTACTGCCGCTTCCGGGAAAAATGGCAATGGTTTTATAATTGTTAAGCAACGAAAAGTCCGCCGGAGCCTCCAGCCAATGATTAGGCGCCTGCATATCTCGCACTCCAAAGCTGTATTTGGCTAAATCATTGCTAACTACAGAACCCATTTTTATCTCCATATAAGTTAAGCGGTTCGCGCGGCGGCATTGCCGATAATTTTTGCAACAGCCGGCTTTGGCGTAAGTTTTTTAATATTTTTTTGCGCCGTTTTTTTATTTCGGTTCAAATCTTTATAAAATGAAAGCTTATTTAATCCGGCTTTAACGCAAGCTTCAGCTTGGCGCACCACGCTTTTGGCATAAGCCGCTTTTTTCTTTTCAGTATCCCATTCGGTGCCGTTGTGCGATGAGGCAAATAACACTTTAGCTGTGTCTTTGGCATATTTGGGCAGCTTGGCAAAGTTTTCTTTATCGGCCTGCATTGCCTCATAGCTGTCATATTTTTCAGAACGCACCAAATCTATCGCTTTTTGTATGTGCGGATTTTTTGATTTTAAATCTGCCGGCAACGGATAATCTCTTCTTACCGGTTTTATTTCTTGCCGCTTCGGTTTTACTTCTTGTTCGTCATGAATAATTTCAGCCGGTTGTTTTTTTGTCATCAAAGCGGCTTTTTCATAAAGTTCACGAAGCCCGATATTGCCGTTTTGAGCACGAGCTTTGTTTTTTTCGGCAATAACATCAATGCCGGAACCTTGCTCAATTGCCTGAACACCTGAAGTTTTATACGCTGTTTTTGCCTGTTCCGTCTGCTCAACCAGAGTATGGCAAGCGCTTTGATACAAAGCTGAAAGTTTGGCAATCATTTTTTCATAGTATTCGGTGGTTTTTCCGCTATTTAAATGGCCTTTGATATCTTCATAAGTTTTGTACTCGCTCAATACTTTTGAATTTTTGCATTTGGCGGCAAGTTCAGCCACCAAACGATTGGCTTGCTCACATTGTTGTTCTTGCTTTTTAATTTCAGCATTTTTAGCGGCACGTTTTTTCCACCCCATTATAAAGCCTTTGAAAATGCTTATTCTCTTGGCCGGACGAAACGGATTGGCAATTCCGCCATGCGCTTGAACCAACGCCGCATCAACCACGCTTTGGGCATTTATGTTAAGTTCTTTTGAAGATATACGACCAATACGTTTAAAAGCTTCCGCCCTGAAAGCGTCAAGTTCCTGATGTACAGCTTTAAGTTTTTCAATCTGTTTTATATGGCGCTTAAACTTATACAGCATTTTTTCAACTCCGTAACCGGCTTTGAAACCTTTATCCGCTATTTGCCGCATAGAATCGGCATATGTATCGGCGTTGTTAGCCATAACCTCAACCATAAACTTAAAATCAGGATTAGCGCATAATGATTTATCATGATTAATCGCAATAGCAACCACCGTCGGCATATCAGCGCCCAACGCTTTTAAAGCTTCAGGATTTTTTTTGTATCCGGCAATAATATCGGAATATTTTAATTTATCGAGTTCATAATCAGGATTATTAATATCGGCTTTACCTTCTTTTACGGCCTGAGCAATACAATTTACCGCTAAATCAGCTCTGAGGTCGGCAAAAAGATTTTTACTGACTAAAAAATGATAAATATCAATATCGCGCCGAATCAGCCCCTGAGAAGAACAAAATTCACGCGCCTCGTCTAAAGTTATATTGCGCGCACGCTTAAAATCTTTCCATGATAAATCTGTATTTGCGACATCAGAAACTGCCATTGTATGCTCTCCATTATTATCTTCAACATAGCACAGAGTTTAGCATATTTTTGTCAAAAGTCAACGGGCTTTTAGTCTATTGTTCAGTTGCTTAAATTACAATCCGCAAAAAAACGCATACAATATGGCTAATAACCAAAACAAGAAATAAAATAAAGCATATAGGGTCCATTTTGAGGCTAAAAACTTAGGCAGCTTTTCTGTTTTTATTAATGGTATTATTAAATATGTAAATAAAAACATTAACACAAAGTATCCAACTAATCCGCCTTCCGAATTTTTGCAAAATCCATCCACTGCATGACCGTATGATAAAC
>CALETM010000126.1 GCA_937920765.1 uncultured Alphaproteobacteria bacterium
CAGGTATAATGTTGCCTCAATGGTGGCGGCGCTGCATACTTGCGGGCATTATATTGTTGATTTAAAGCCGGCAAACGTTTCGGTTTATAAAGATAAAATGCTGGTGGCAATGTTTGATTGCGACGGTTTTTCAATTAAAGGCGAAAAGGGGCGGTATCCGGCGGAGTATGTAAGCGAAGAGTATATTTATCCGGAAGGTATGACGCAAACTTGCGAGGAAATGGGAGAAGAGCAAGATAAGTTTGCTTTGGCGGTAATTTTGTTTAAGCTCTTAAATAATGGTATTCACCCATTTTCAGGCATTCCGCATAAGCAAACCGACGAGATGCTTACCATTCAAGACCGTATAGAAAAATATCATTACGCATACGGTTTGTTTCCGGATTCGTATCAAGACCCGAATCCGTACAGTATTCATAATTATTTTGACCCCAAAACTTTGGAGTTGTTTGACAGGGCGTTTGTTAAAGGCAAAAAAAGGCCGACAGCTAAAGAATGGATGCTGCATTTAGAATATTTGTTTACCAAAATTAAAGAATGCAAAAAAAATCCGGATCATATCTATTTTACGAATAAAGGCTGCGGCTTGTGCGCCGTGGAAGAAAAATTTAAGCAAGATGTTGCGGCGATAAAACAAGAAAAAGCAATGCCGGCTAAAATCCGGGGTATTGAGGTTTCAGAACTTTCAACGGAAGCTAATGAAAAAATTAAAAAAGAAAATGAAGAAAAATTACTGCGCCTGACTAAAATTGTGTGGGCGGCAGTTGTTGCATATTTAGTGTTTTTTTCACTGATTTCATTTATGCTGGCGCCCTTAAAGCCGTTGCTTGTTAAATGCGGCTATGCTGTGCAATTGCTGATGATTGTCATTTTGCTGAAAGAGCTGTTTGTGCTGATTGATTATGTGCGTGTAAAACAATCGGTGCTTAAAAATACTGCATGGTTTAATATGCTTAAAATTTATGCTTTAATAAATATGCTGGTCAGCTTTTTGCTGCTGAATGATTTTTCATTTGCCATGCTTGCGTTGGCAGATTAAAATTTTTTATTATCAAAAACCGCAGATTTCCTTTAATTGTTTCCGCAAAGGTACTATACGCCGCGCAAGTGCCTACTTTTATTTTGGGTTTAAATGGCATAAATATATAGCTATGTGATTTTTTTTAAGAGGAAACAAAAGTGAAACAGCTTAATTCGGTTATTATATCCGGCAAAGAGGTTTTGCCGCTGGTTGAGGGCGGCAAAGGCATTAACGGCAGTAATGGTTACAGCGCCGGCGCTTGGGCGCACGAAAACTGCGTCGGCACGTTTTCAGCGGTAAGCCCTGACGCTTATGACAACAAAGGCAATGTGATTATTGAGCGCTTTTTGCAAAAACGCCGCGCCGACAGACATGAGGAAATGGTTAAATACGCCATCAGGGGCGGTATCGACCAAGCAAAGCTCGCGTATGAAATTGCCGGCGGCAACGGGCGTATCCATATGAATATGCTATGGGAAATGGCAGATTCGGAACGCATTATCAAATCAATATTGGAAGGGAGTCGCGGTTTGATACACGGGGTTACCTGCGGTGCCGGATTGCCGTATCATTTGGGTGAGTTGGCGTCGTCTTTTAAGGTTTATTACTATCCGATTATTTCATCGGCGCGGGCTTTTCAGGTTTTGTGGAAGCGGGCTTATGCCAAGTGTTCGGAATATTTAGGCGGCGTGGTTTATGAGGATCCGTGGTTGGCGGGCGGGCATAACGGCTTGTCTAACGCTGAAAATCCGAATGCGCCGGAGCCGCCGTATAATCGCTTGGTGGAGTTGCGCCGCGTGCTTAGGAGTTTGGGCTTGGAAAAAACGCCGATTATTATTGCCGGCGGAGTTTGGAAGTTAAGCGATTGGCAGGATTATATTAACAATCCGGAGTTGGGCGATGTGGCGTTTCAGTTCGGAACTCGCCCGATGATTACCAAAGAAAGCCCGATTAGCGACGCGTGGAAAAACTTGATGCTTAATTTGAAAAAAGGCGATGTGATTTTGCAAAAATTCAGTCCGACCGGCTTTTTTTCATCGGCGATTAAAAATTCGTTTTTGGAAAAATTAATTGAACGGAAAAACGGCGAAGTTGCTTTTAAAGACGAGCCTGACGCGGAATATGCCGCAGAGCTTAAAGTTAATGCGCATCGCACGGTTTATGTAAAACCGGAAGATATGCAAAAGGCGCAAAACCAGATTGACGCCGGATTGACGGTAGCACAGGAAACGCCGGATAAAACCGTGGTGTTTATGAGCGAGGAGGATTGGCAACAAATGAAAAAAGACCGCGCGGAGTGTGTGGGCTGTCTTTCGCAATGCCAGTTTTCAACTTGGTCTAAAGCTAATGGTACTACCGGAAAATTGCCGGATCCTCGTACATACTGTATTCATAAAACATTGTATGAAGTCGGGCATGGCGGCAGTATTAAAGACCACTTGTTGTTTGCCGGGCATCAGGTTTATCGGTTTGCTACTGATCCGCTTTATCGTAACGGTATTCCGAGCGTTAAGGAATTAATTGAAAAAATAAAGTCAGGCGACTGATTTTATTGGTTACAAACTAAAAGCCGTTTACGTAAAAGTAACGGCTTTTAATTTAGGCTGATTGTGAATATTTTACAAGGAGATGAAAATGTTAAAGGTGTATGATGAGAAAATGGTGCCGCTATATAATGAAGATAAAAGAGTGGTGCACAGCTTTGCTTTATGGCATAAGGTTGTTACCGGAATTGTTTTTAATAAAAAGTTACATACTTTATATTTTCAAACTATTTATCCTAAAGCTTCATATACTTTTGAAAGACATGATTTTATAGATTTTGCTGTAGGTGGTCATGTGGAAGAAGATGAAACCGTTAAAGAGGCTATTTCGCGAGAAGCAAAAGAGGAGTTGGCGCTATCAGGATTTAACCCTATCTTTTTGGGGATAAGGGCATGTGTGGCTGATCCGGATTCTACATATCATATTCGTGAGTTTCAGTATTTTTATGGTATAGAAACAGAATATGAATTAAAAGAAATGAGTTTTTTGCATTCAGATGAAGAAGTTAAATCGGTAATAGAGGTTAAGATTGATGACTTTTTAGATATTTTGCTTAAACATAAAAATGAAATTATAGCTAACGAAATGATTTTGGATAAAGCTACACGACTGGGGCAATATACCTGTCTCTTATACACATCTGACGCTGCCG
>CALETM010000127.1 GCA_937920765.1 uncultured Alphaproteobacteria bacterium
ACCCCCTATATATATTCCCCCCTTGCCTGAAAAAGATGACAGCGGCATGTACGATATTGAAGAGGTTATTGAACAGCAAAAAAACAAGCTCGCGAAAAAATCAAAAAACTTTGCGCCGCCATCGCCCGAAGAGGTGAAAGCCTACATTGCCGAGCGCGGCTTGGTTGTTGATGCTGAAAAGTTTATCGCCTACTTTACCGAGGGAAATTGGCATGACAGCAAAGGACAGCCGGTCAGGAACTGGAAGCAAAAGCTGATCACCTGGGACACGCAAGGAAGACGCGAACGGACATTAAACGCCGCCAAGGGTTTGCTTGGGGTTAAATCAGGAACTTATGAGGAAGGGATACCGCTATGACCAAGGTTTGCAAACGCTTTGAGAAAGCCGCTTTAGACAACTACCGGATTACTTCTCCGGAGCAGCAGATGCTTATTGAAACCCTGAAGGATAAAATCCAAGACGGTTTTGATAAAAACATCGTTATCATCGGCGGGGTTGGCACCGGTAAAACGCACCTTGCTTACGCCATACTCAACGAGCTTGCCGCCAAACGGATAAGCCCTGATATTCCGGAATATCGGTGGTATTGCGAAGATATTGTTGTTTATCGGACGATTAAGGGTATAATTGATAACATTCATGACACTTGGAACGATAAAACTTGCTCAGACATGGAACATTTGTGCACCTGCCCGTTGCTGATTATTGATGAAATCGGCGTGCAATATGGAAGCGATAGCGAACGAACGGAGCTTTATTCGGTATTTAACCGCCGGTATGAAGACGAATTGCCGATTATTGCCATCAGCAACAACAAGCTTTCGGAGCTTCAGCGTATTTTAGGGCAGCGTATTTATGACCGCTTAACCGGCGGGGCGTTGATTTTTGAATTAACCGGCAAAAGTTACAGACAGGGGATAGCATAATGAAATACACCACTACCAAAGAAATTGAAGAGACTATTCGTAAAGCGTTTGAGATTGACCGCGTGTTGCCGAAAGTATCGCCGACATCCGGCGGAAGTTTACTCGGGCGATTATCGGTTATACCGGATACCGAGCGCTCGCTTGAGGATATACTGGAAGACGTTAAAAACAACTGGCGTAATTTAACGGCAGACGATGTGACGCTTTGGTATGAGGTGATGTCAAACTGGCTGCCTCGTTTGTATGGTTTACGGCGGCAAGTGATTAAAAAAAGATGTTCCGGTAAAGGTTGGAAAAGAATCGCGCGAGAACTCAAGCAGTCCGGAGCGACCGACCGCGAGTTTGACCGCACCACCTTATGGCGAATTTTTAATAAAGGGCTTGAAGATATTTTGCATAAATTAACCTGATTTTAACAAAGATTAAAAAAATGCAACGTTTTGCAACGCTTTTGCAACATATTTGTTGTAACACTTTTGCATAAAATCGGATATATTTTTGTTATGGTTGGCAAACCATAATGAACAGAACGCTTTCATTTTAATGTAATTAATAGCCTACCGCCGTTTCCTCCTAGACGGCGGTTTTTTTATTGCGGGGTGGCGCAGTGGTTAGCGCTGTCCGCTCATAACGGATAGGTCGCAGGTTCAATTCCTGCCTCCGCAACCAAAATTTTTAATAACTTAACGAAAGGATAATAAAATGAGGTACAAAGCAAACCACTATATGGTTTTGCCGGACGGCAAAACTGAAATAAACGCCGGAGAAGAATTTGATTATGATGGCGATATTTCGCCGTTTGAAGAACTGGTTGAGGTTGTTATGGTTGAAGCTGCTCACGATACCCCGCTCAATGACGAGCAACAGCCGGATGAAGAAGAGTTAATCCGTAAACGCGGTAAAGAATTAAAAATTAATAGTTACCACAGTATGAGGATTGAAAATTTGAAAAAACGTATTGAGCTTGAAGAAGCCAGACTTGCCGCCAATCAAGCCAGAAACGCCGAAGAAGAAGCCAAAAACGCTGATGAAGGAGAAAACGGCAATGATTGATATTGGCGAAAAGATATTTTACACCTCGCTTAATGAGAATAAAGTTAAAAGCGGCGTTGTTATCGGATATTTGTTAAACGGTCAAGGACATAAATGCGTGCAGATTAAACCAGACGATGACAACGATGTTATGATTCAGCAATACTGTTCATTAACCGCTGATAATGCCGCTGAGTTGGAAAAAAAGCTGCCGAATTTAATTGCGCTCAGCAAAGAAATGATTGCTATCAGATCAGAAGCGGACAGAAAGATTAATGAACTTTTGGATTTATACCGTGGCAAACCTCAGTTTCTCCATCTGGAGACTACGGTAAAAGCAGCAAAAGAATAACTAAAGGGAGTTAAAATAAGTAAAGCGGGAATTAAAGGTTTCCGCTTTTGTTTTTTCATGCAACCCCGAAAAAAGGATAATTACATGGGAAGACCATTAAAATTTAAAACGGTTAAAGAGCTTAAAGATAAAATTGCCGCTTATTTTGAGAGTTGTAAAGATACGCCGATACTGGCCGAAGACGGACACGTGTTGACTGATAAGTTCGGTAATCCGATATTTGCGCAGAACCCACCAACCGTTGCCGGACTGGCAAAAGCGCTCGGATTTGAAGACCGGCAGTCGGTTTATGACTATAAAGGACGGAAAGAGTTTTCTTGCACAATAAAAGAAGCGTTGCTCAGAATTGAAGAATACGCTGAGCAGCATCTTTATATCGGGAAAGCGACCGGAGCTATCTTTTGGCTGAAAAATCACGGATGGAAAGACAAAACCATCACTGAGGCGACTATTAAGGATTATTCGTTATTCAGTAAACGTACGGAAGAAAAGGCTTTGAGTTATGCAAATAAAGATACCCGAAAAGGTTTTAAAGGAGATGGAAAATAATTTGGTGCCGTTCCGATACGTTGTACTGGCGAACGAACCCGAAAAAGAACTTCCGGCAGCGCCTTTTCATTATGAACTGAGCGACCTTTTAATGAACTCAACCTCACATGTTGCGATTGAGATGTTTCGCGAGAGCGGCAAAAGCTCGTATGCGCTTCGGGCATTTCCGCTTCATTGCCTTGCCTACCCTAAAAAAGGGTTAGATTTTATTGTTATTATTAAACAAAATCAACGTTCGGCATCAGCAAAGCTGAAGGACATTATTAACGAGTACGCTGCAAACCCGCTCTTGAGGCACAACTTGGTTGAAATTAAAGAACAATCAATGAATGCTTTTGCGGTTGATGTGCGCGACCGTAACGGCGAAATTATCAACGTGCGTATTGAAGCATACGGCAAAGGAGCCGGTATTCGCGGACTTTCTAACCAAGACCGCCGCCCTTCCATCGTTATTTTGGATGACATTCAAGACAAGGAAGATAGCCGCTCAGAAACTGTACTTGCCGCCGATTGGGATTGGTTCTTATCAGATGTTATCTTTTTGGGACGCTCTAGCCGTATTTTTATGATTGGCAACAATCTTGGCGAAAAATGCGTGATTGAGCGCTGTATAGAAAATGCGGGGCGTTTGCGTTTTAAGGCTATTAAAGTTCCGGTAATGATTGATGGCAAACCGACATGGGAAGAAAAACAAAGCCTTGAAGATATTTTGCAAGAAAAAGAAGACTATACCAAACTTGGCAAGCTTGATATTTGGATGGCGGAAAAGATGTGCGTTGCAGTCGCCGAAGAAAGCAAGGTTTTTCAAAGTGACGATTATCGCTACTATTCGCGGCATTTGCGCGAAGACATTATCCGGCGCAGTAACTTATATGCTTGTTTAGACCCGGCATCTTCACCTAATCCGGAGAGCTGTTATCGGGCAATTACTTTAACAGCGATTGATAGTAATAACCACTGGTTTTTGCTTGATGTGAAGTTCGGTCGGTGGGATAGCGCGCAGATGGTTGATATTATCTTTGATGTCGTTGCCAAATACCGCCTGCAAAACTTTTATATTGAAAAAGGCTGGTGGGAACAGGTGATGAAGCCTTTTATGCTCAAAGAAATGTCCAGGCGTAACGTATTTTTTAACGTAGTTCCCTTGGAACACGCCAAACAAGGAAGTAAACTTGAACGAATCAAGCTTTTACAGCCGCGATTTAAGGCACACTCTGTGTTTTTTGAAGAAGACGCGCCGTGGCTGACAGAGTTTGAAAGCGAGCTTGCCGGAGTTACTAAAGACGCTATCAAATCGGAATACATTGATTGCGTTGATGCTTTTGCCATGACAGAACAAGTGGCAGTTGCCCCGGTCAATGCCCGTCCCGGAGTTATGGAAAATGACCGGCGGCGAAAGGTGGCAGATACCTACGCTGCGCAAAGTCTATTTGCTATTGCCGGATATTAAGAGGTGAATATGAATATTTTACTTGGCATAAACTCCTCAGCAGAGACGATTAACAACTGGATTGCAACCGTAAACGCTGAATTTGGACTTTCAAAAGACAATGCGAAATGCGCTGCTTATTTTGCCGCGATTAAAAACCAGTGCATTTTCATTCTGGAACCCGAATTTTACGCCGTGCTGACGACCGATACCGATATGTGGTTAAGGCGGGAGATGCACGTTGTTTCATACTACATCAAACCAGAAAGCCGGAACATCCGGCTTTTTTTGGACATACAAAGAAAGTTTGAAGAGTTGGCAAAAGCTTTTGATTGCAAATTTTTAGTTCAAGGAAGCCATTTCGGCGACAGGCTTTACAAATATCTTGAACGCAATGGTTATAAAGTCGCTACAATGAGAAAGGAATTATAAATGGGAAGTTCGGTTAAAAGTTGGGTAACATCGCCGATTGATGCCGTAACCTCGGCAGTTAAAGGCGATATTAACGGGGTTATTGACGCAGGCGCGCGTATGGGAACTGCCGGTGCGGTCGGTACCAATAAGGGAGCCATTGCTAATACAGATGATTTTACCGGCGTGACTGCCGCCAAGTCTGCTAAAGACGCCGCTAAAAAACAAGCCGCGCAGGCTCAGGCTTTGCTTGATGAGCAAAAAAGCGCTGAAGCCAACGCTCAAGCCAAAGCAACTGCAGCCAGACGTTCAGCGCACGCAAACGACAGCCAAACAATTTATACAACTGCTCTCGGCGGTTTTAACGCCAGTGCGGCAGATGGCAATTTGAAGAAAAAAACTTTACTCGGCGGTTAATCATGACAGACAAAACAGAGCAACAATCGGCAAATGAAGCGCATTTAGCCGCCGCTGAAGCATATAAAAACGCTGAGTATACCGATATTGCGCAATTAAACAGAAAGCTTAACGCTTTGAAAAAAGAGAACGCGACTCAAAAGCATAAACTCGGGGGCGAATAATGGAACTATCGGCAGAAAAGATTGTTAAAAATTATACAAGTCTTAAAAGCTCAAGAACTGATTTTGACAATATGTATCAGACTTTGCATAATTATTTTTACGTTGAGAGCGCAAACATCACCGATATGAAAAACAAAAGCGCTCAGTTGCACGCTCTTTTGGACTCAACATCACTTGATTGCGCCGATGTTTTGGCTGCCGGACTCTCAAACTATTTAACGCCGGAAAGCTCAAAGTGGCTTTACCTGCAACATGCTAACCGAGCATTACGAGATGTTCCGGAAGTTAAACGGTGGATGCAGGAAACCACCGACGAGGTACTTTGGGTGCTTTCTCGCTCAAATTTTTATAATCAGATGCCGATTTTTTATAAGGCTTCCGGCGTGTACGGTACAGCTTCATTATTTGTTGAAAAAGATTACAAAGACGGAGTGCGCTTTCAAAATGTGCCGATACAGCGCTTATATCTGACAGAAGACGCCAGAGAGCGTCCGAGAGAGTTTTATTTGAAGTTTGACTACACTGCTGAACAAGCTATCAGTCGCTTTGGCGATAAATGTTCTGATGAAATTAAACAGAGTTACGCTGCCGGTGCTAATGAGGATAAGAAATTTAGTTTTATCTGCTATTTTGGCGAGCGCATGGAATACGATGAGCGCAAAATTGATAAAGCTAACATGCCAATCCGTATGGTATGGGTTGAAGAAAAGACCCGAAAAATTATAGCGGAAGACGGTTTTTGGTCAATGCCGTGCGTTGCTCACCGTTTTTATAAACGTTCGCAAGTCGCTTACGGCTATTCTCCGGCAATGAAAGCTCTTCCGTTTGTGCGAATGACTAACTGCATTGCCGATACTATGCTCAGAGCGGCAATGAAGCAATCTGACCCGGCTGTTGCCCTTCCGGACGATGCCTTTATCGGAACGCCAAACTTTAATCCGCGCGCTATCAACTACTATCAGCGCGGAAAGCTTGACCCGCAAAAAGAAATATTCCCTATCGGAAATTTTGGCAATCCGCATATTGCGGTTGAACATCTGCAATTTTATCAGCAGCAAGTAAAGAATATTATGTTTTACAACACGTTTCAGGCTTTTTCAGACCTGACCAAGCAAATGACGGTACCGGAAGTTATGGAGCGCGTATCTGAAAAAATGACCTTGTTGGGTCCGGCTATCGGACGCTTTATGAATGATGTGTTGCAGCCGCTTGTTGAAAAGGTTGTCCATATTGAATATGAAGCCGGTCGCTTGCCGCCTTTGCCGGACGTAATGCGACAAGACCCTGAATTTGAAGTTAAGTTTGTGGGGCGCCTTGTTCAATCGCAGCGTCAGAGCGAAATCAACAATATCATGAGCGCTTTATCTATGGCGGGACAAGTTGCAACCTTTAAGCCTGAGGTTTTGGACAAGATTAATGGTGATGATACTATTGATGAAATCTTTGATATTACCGGCGTTAGTACCCGTATGATAAACTCAGATGAAAAAGTACAGGATATACGCAAGCAGCGCGTTGAAGCTCAAGCCGCGCAAGAGCAATTAGCTGCGCTTCAAGCTGGGGCACAGACTTATAAAGATATGGCACAAGGAGATAAGAATGTCAAAGAATCCCAATCTGAAGGATAAAGATACCATCGCTGATCTACAAGCAGCATTTAAGGATATAGCGGCAAAATATCCGCTCGCTATTCGGTTCTTGGAGTATTACTGCGGGTTTGAAACCCCCGTTAATACCAGTGACCCTTATGTGATTTCATATTCCGGCGGCAAACGGGATGTGATTTTAATGATTAAAACTTTAATGCGAGATGACATCTTGCCGGAGCAAATCGCTGAATTTTATGAAAGGAATATTTAATGACCGAACAAACGACAACTGAACCGGGACAGCCGGGCGAAGGTCAATCAACAACCGATAACGGTTTTGACTTTTCTTCCGCTTTGGCGGCAGAATTTAAGGAAAATCCCTCAATCACCAAATTTGGCGGCGACATCAACAAGCTTGCGGGAAGTTATATCTCGCTTCAGTCGCTGATGGGACAAGGTCGGGTTGCTATTCCGAAAGATGACGCTGACGCTGTTGCTTGGGGGATGTATGATAAAGCTTTTAATATTCCTGAAACTGCGGACAAATATCAGCTGACAGCTAACTCCGGTGTTGATTTAACCGCCTTTAAGACTCTGATGAAGCAAAATCATATTCCGCCATCAACTGCTCAAAAGTTATTAGACGCTCATTTACACGAATTTGACGCCGCCGAACAAATCAGACAGCAACAGGCGGAAGCGGATAAAACAAACGCCGAAGCAGAACTCCGTAAAGAATGGGGTATGAAGTATGCTCAGAATATGGAGAGTGCACGTAACTTTTTAAAAAAGATGTCAGGAAATCAAGAAAATTTTGAGTATTTTGATAGCAAAATCGGTAACGACCCCCGATTTATCAAATTACTTGCACAAATGGGAAATTCTATCTCTGAAGGCTCGCTTGGTGGCTTTGAGGGGCAATCTTCCGGCTTTGCGAAGACCCCTGCCGAAGCAAAAGCAGAACTTGCAAAGATTTTGAACGACCCGAGCGATGCCTATTGGGCAGGTGCGCGCAACAGGCGCAACGACCCCAACTGGTGCCGACAGAACAATGCGGCTTTTGTTTCTGAAGAAGAAAGAAGGCAACGCGTTGAATATGTCCGGTCGCTTATGCAAATGCAGGGATAAGCCCCTAAAAGCCCCCTAACAGATTGAGCTCCCGCCTTGCGGATAAAGCACCTAAACACCGTCGCCGAATTTTTGGCGGCTTTTTTGTAATTAACTATATTGAAAGGAAAACAGATGAGTGAATCTACACAGTTTGAAACCAGGGCTCAGGCTTATTCTTCAGTAATCCTGCCTCTGGCTCGTCAGGAAAAGTCTATGCTTTACGACCGTGTGTTTGTAAAAAATGACTTTACCGGCAAATCTTTTTATCAAGACCAAATCGGCAACTGGAAAATGACCGGAAAAACCGCGGTGAACGCCGCAACACCGGAAAATGATCCGAATATGGCAAGAACCCGCATTGATATTGAAACCTTTAATGATGCCCGTTTATTAGATCGTTCATTAAAGTTACAGGAATTGTCAGACCCGTTATCCATGGCATCGGTATGTATTCAATCCGCCGTTGGCATTCAGATTGACCAGGTGATTTATAAAGCATTGGGTGGCGTGTCTTATCGTGGTGAAACCGGCGCCAAAGCTGTCACCTTCCCGTCTTCTCAGACAATCGCCGTTGATTATGAGAAAAGCGGAACCAATACCGGCTTAACCGTTGCAAAAATCCGTCATGCTGCGGCAATGATGAACAAAGCGGGCGTTTCTAAATCAGACCGCACCTTTGTTGCCACTGCAACCGGACTTGAGCAATTACTCGGCACCACCGCCGCAACCAACATTGATTACAACACAATTAAAGCGTTGTATAACGGTGATATTGACACCTTTGTCGGCTTTAAGTTTGTATTTTTGCCGGACGGTATTGTTGCGGTAAACAACGATATTGCCTCTTGCTTCGCGTTCCAAAAAACCGGCGTTTGTTTCGGTATGTTGGAAGAGCTTTTCTTACGCATTGAAGAGCGCAGTGATAAATCTTACTCCAAACAGGTTTATTATGAAATTTCTTGCGGCGCCGGACGTTTGGAAGAAAGCAAGGTTGTTAAAGTTTTGACCGATGAATCCGTTGTTGTAAACAATATCTAAGAAAGGAAATAAACATGTCAAACAATTCTACGACTTATACTGCGCAGGCAAGCGGCAAAATGTCAGTGTCTGCCGGAATCTTAAACGCTGACATTAAAGTTGCTTCCGGTGATTATGAAGCCTCGGCGCTTGCCTCAGGCGAAATTATCAACTTGTGTGAGCTTCCGGAGTTTGCGGTTATTCATGATGTTATTGTTGATACCGCAGCTTTAGGCGCAAGCACCACGCTTGCTATCGGTGACGGAGCGGACGATGACCGCTATATTGCCGCATCAAGTACCGCTTCGGCAACCACTCTCCGCGCAGGAATCGGTGGCAAAGGTTACCGTATCGGCACAGCTGAAAATGATAACATCTTAACAGCTAAAGTCGGCGGAGCCGCCGCAACCGGCAAAATTCATTTTACTGTGTTGTATGCTTAAAACCTTGAGAAAGGGCGGAGATTTCCGCCCTTTCCTTTAATAGGATTAAAACCATGAATCAAGTTGAGATTGCAAACAGAGCATTAGCATTGCTCGGTGCCAATAAAATAAATAATTTAGGCGAACAAACCGAAGAGGCGAAAGCTATTAACAATATGTATAAAGGAAGCCTTAAAAGTATTTTAAATGAATGCTGCTGGTGGTTTGCAAAAAAAAGAAAAATGCTTAACCTGGTGAAAGCTACTCCCGCTTGGGGCAATGGAAAATATTTTCAGCTTCCGCCTGATTTAATCAGAATATTTGAAGCTTCATCAGAATATGAGCTTGAAGGCGAATATTTATTGACCGATGCCGATGAAATCGGGGTTTTATATACTTTTCTTCAGGAGAACACAGAAAAATACACTCCTGAATTTATTGACGCCTTTGCTTGTCGTTTAGCTTATGATGTTTGTTACGACATTACAAACTCAACTTCAAAACAAGGCGAATTAATGAATCTTTACCTTGGGCAGTTATTGCCAACGGCTATGTCCAAAAACGCACGCGCCAAAAGACAGCAATACCCTAAAGACGATGCTTGGATTTCTTCTATTTTCGGGGGTGTAAATGGCTAGAGTTGCTCCGATATATCCGACCTTTGGGCGCGGCGAAGTCTCGCCTTTAATGTTCGGGCGCATAGATATTGAACCTTATACTTCATGTTTGGCTAAATGTCGTAATTGTTGGGTCCGCCCTTATGGTATGGCTTCACGCATTGTCGGCACGGAATATATTGCCAATGCTCGCGGCGTTGCCAGATTCTTAAAATTTGTGTTTTCGCCGACCGATAGTTACATAATTGAGTGCGGCGCCGGTTATTTTCGCTTTTTTAACAATGGCGGGTATGTTGTAAATGAAGACGGAAGCGTTTATGAGATAAATAATCCGTTCACGGAAGCTCAGCTACCGACTATTAAATATGTGCAACTTGATGACGTGATTAAAATTGTTTATAAAGACGATGAAAACAACACCAACAAACCGCTTGACCTAATTCGCAAAAGCGCTAACAACTGGGAATTAAAAGAAGTTGACTTTAAGTGTACGCCGTTTTTAGATGAAAACCTTACCGATACCACGTTGATGGCAAGCGCTGCCGAAGGTGATAACATTACTATAACCGCTTCAGCTCCGATATTTAATGCAAAGCATATCGGCTCTTATTGGTGGATTGGCGGGCATACGACCGTTGACGATATTGAAAAGCAAGGCTTTGTTAAAATTACGGGCTATACCGATTCAACACATGTATCGGCAAGCGTACAATGGAAGCTTTCCACTACCTCGGCGACTAAAGAATGGGCTGAAGGCGCTTGGGGACAATATCGCGGTTATCCGTCTGCTGTTGGTCTGATGGACGGGCGGCTCTATTATGGAAGAACTCCTAACAGCCCGCGCAACATCTATGCCTCAAGACCGTATGCTTATGAAGATTTTACCCCTGCCGTTAATAATGAAGCAAGCGGCGCGGTTAATCTTGAGCTTGCCACCAACGCTTCAGGCGATGGCTCTGACATTAAGTGGATTGTCGGAGCAAATTATATTCTGGTCGGCACGTACGGCTCTGAGTTTGTGGTTAAGGGCTCAGGCGATAGCGGAATTGACGCCGCAACCGCTCCATCCGCCCGCGCGCGTTCAAACTGGGGATGTGAAGACATACAACCGGTTACGGTTGACAGCATGATTCATTTTGTACAGAGAACCGGCAAAAAGGTTCGTCAATTTACTTATGACTACTACCTTGACGCATACAAGGCGATTGATATTTCATTATATTCAGAACATTTGCTTGAAAGTCCGGTTGTATCTATTGCCTATCAGAAAAACCCTGATAGCATTTTATGGTGCGTGAGAAAAGACGGTAAAGTTGCCGGTCTTACCCTTGAGAGTAATCAACAAGTGCAAGCGTGGTGCTTGTTGGAATTTGACGGCGTTGTTGAAAGTATGGAAGCTATTCCGTCTTACAACGGGCTGTATGATGAAGTTTATATGATTGTTCGCCGTGAGATAAACGGTCAAACCGTCCGTCATATTGAGCGCATGCAAAATATTGTTACGCCGGATATTCAGTCGCATTGTTGGTATGTGCGTGACGGATTATATTTCAGCGCTTTTGAACTGACGGAAGGTAACGCTTTAAGCCTTTCCGGAACGACCGGAACGATTACCGTAACCGCTGATAAAAATGTGTTCAAATCAAGCCATATCGGGCGCCGCATTCGTGCAGTTGATGCGGAACTGAATATGCTCGGCGAAGTTAAAATAACCGAATACGTGAATGAAAAACAGGTAAAGGGTACGGTTGTTAAGGATTTTGACCGCTTGAATTACAACGGCGGGTCTTGGGGTATTAGCGTATTTAACCTTGCGGGATTAAACCACTTAGAAGGGGAAACCGTCCAGATATTGGCGGATGGAGCCGTTCAGCCGGTCAGAAGCGTTAAAAACGGCGCTATCAGGCTTGAGGCTGATGCTTTTTATATTATCACCGGTTTAGGTTATCGCTCGTATATTCAGCCTTTGCCGTTTGAGGGCGGCTCAGAAAATGGAACCTCTACCGGAAAAAGAAAGCGTATTAACGAGCTGGCTTTAAGAGTTTGGAAAACATTAGGTTGTCGCGTTGGCTATGACCTTGAGCATTTGCAACCGGTTAAATATCGCGACCCGCAAACCCCGATGGGGCTACCGCAACCGCTGTTTACCGGTATTATTCCGAATATAAAATATAATCAGGGTTGGGTTTGGGACGCCAGTATAATTATTGAACAATCAGAGCCGTTACCGATGAACATTCTCGCAATAGCTCCGATTATGAATGAAGTTGATAAATAAGGAGTGTTATATGGGTGCAGGAGCTTTATTTGCCGGTGGTGCCGCAATCAGTACCGTTTCAGAAGTAATGAACGCGTACGCTGATAAGAAGATGGCTAAATATCAGGCGCAACAATTTGATATACAATCGCAACAGCTTGACCTTCAAAAAGAAATTCTTTCCGACCAGTATCGCACTAAACGCGACCAGTTGCAGGGAGATGCTATCGCCACGGCGGGCGCAAACGGAGTTAAAGTGTCGGGCAGTGTTGCCGAAAGCATAAGCAACAGCTTGACTGAGCTCGGCATGGAAGAAAGTTACCGCAAATTTAATATTGATATGGAAAAGAATAATCTCAACTATGAAAAAAAGATGACGAAAATCAAAGCTCACAATAAATTTTACGCAAGCCTTTTGAACGCCGGAGCAAATGCAATGTTAAGCGCGGCTACCTATAAAGAGTTGTGGGGCACTCCGACTAAAAATGTTACCGGAACGGCTAAAAGCGGCGGCAATGTAAAATTTACGAACGCTTCATACATTGCGCCTCAACCTAAGAAACCAACTTACAGAGGATAAGAACATGGCAAGACTTCCGATATATAATAATCAGGCAAATATTGAAATTAACCGCGGCGTAAATATTGAGAATGTGAACACTCCGTTATATCAGGCAGTTGATAAGTTCGGGCGGACGGTTCAAGACCTTGCGGTTAAATGGCAGGAAACGCAAAATGCCGCTGAAGCCTTGGACGGCAAGAATAAAGTTTATGCCGAAATCAGCGATATTATGTCTGAAGCCGAAAACTTTAACGATTGGAACAGCCCGAAAGACCTTGAAAACAAAGAAAATGAATTGAGCGAACGCCTGAATCGTGTTGTTTCAGACGTGGCAAGTGGCTTCACAAATGACCGCAACCGCGCCGCATTTGAGGAACAATATCAGCTTGACACTTTGCAAAACACAGAAAAGCTTAAAGGAATCTTCCGGAAAAAATACATTGATAACAACAATGCAAATTTAGCTATTTCCGGCGACCGAAACATGAAAAGGTTTATAGAAACCGGTAACGTTGCTTATAAAAACAATTACCTTGCCGACTTAGAAAACTCTTTTAAAGCCGGATACATAAGCAAAGCTGAAAAAACAAGACTTGCATTGCAAACCGATGATTGGGATAAATATGCTTCCGTTAATGCGGCTATGCAAGATCCGGAAGGATATTTGCAGAAGATTAAAGATGGTAAAATTAATGCTAAACCGGAAACTTTATCAGCTATTTATTCGGCTATTGAGAAAAAAGAAAAGTTGCAAAAATATATTCAAGAGTCTGAAGATTTCAATACACGGCAAAAAATTGACGCTCAGCTTAATGAATTGGAACTTCCAGATGCTTTGAGATTGTTAGATGATAACCAATCAGCTTATGGAGAGAAACTTTACAAAGCAAAGAAGAAGGCTCTTTTGAGCGCGCATGGTATTGATGCAACAACTCAAGCGGATACTCACGCAAAACTATTGCTTGAGATTGACGCAATGCCAAAAGATCAAGGTGAGCTTGAGTATTTCAAAGCCGCAAAAAATATTGAGGCTGAAATTGAAGATCAATTTGCTTCCGGGAAATTAAGTCTTGAAAGTCGGCAACGACTTAAAAACAAGCTATCAACAGAAAGAGGTAAAAACATTGAGCTTTTGAAAGCGAGTGATGATGGAGAAAAATTTAAGTTTTGGGGATTCTCTTATAAAGATGCTAATGAGTACATCAAAGAAAATTATAGCGGCGGAAACGGAAATAATATTCTTCTTGATTATTTTAATATTGTCAGCGACAAAAACAAAGAAATAAGCACAGATGAAAAAATGTCTATTTTACAAGGCTTAATAGATAAGCAGATGGATGAAAACTTTAAAACAATCTTAAATCGCCCGAAAACCGGAGATGTTGTTGATGGCTATCGTTATAAAGGCGGAGATATTCATGATGAAAAAAACTGGGAGAAAATATAATGAAGCCATGGGAAATTGACTATAACGGGAGCACTGCTCCAAACATTGAAGATACTACATCCGGTAAACCATGGGAACGTAATTGGGGGCAAGAACAAGATTTTTCGGCAGCGAAGCCGCATCAGATCTTTTCTATTGATGGCAGCAACACGAACGCTCAAGCTCGTCTCGGGGCTGCTGCAAAGAGCTTTCATAAGAATAAAAAATTACATAATGCAGCTGTTTTCGGTGATAGTATCTCAAAATCTGTCGTTCGCGGCATTTATGATACTGGCGGCGGTATCGGCAGCTTTATAAATTGGTATGGCGACAATATGATCCTTCCTGATGATTTTATGGGGCTTGATAAAAAGACGATTGATCGCTTAAATACATTCGGTCGCGGCTGGCAAAAAGCCGGATCTGCTCTTCGGAAAGGTGCTGATTTTGTATTGAACAGTGAAGCTCTTGAATTAGACGAGGAAACATTCAGTGGGGACTTTGTTGACAATCCTTCATTCACAAGAACGGCTTCAGCTTTCGCAAGTGCTGCGCCTTCGTTGATGAGCATGGCTGGGCTTTTCAAACTGACAGGATCTGCGGGACTGGCTTATTTTGTGATGGGCGGCGTTGATAGTGCCGATATTTATGAAGCATCAAAGGAAGCCGGACAGGATCTTGAAACGACAAATCTGCTCTACACTACAGCAATGGGCGGCACGGCTCTTGTGGATCGTTTTTTGTCTCCGGTTGAGAATATTCTCGGAAAGAAAATTGCCGGAAAAACACTTGCTCGCAAAATTGCCGATCATGTTTCCGGAGGTTTATTGGAAGCAACCGGAGAAGGAACTCAAACACTTTGGCAAAACGCCGTTGAAAAATATGGCATTGATGACACGAAAAATTTGTTTGAAGGTGTTGTTGAAAGTGCAATCGGCGGCTTTGGTGCCGGTGCATTTGCGACTGGTGCATTTGACCGTGCGAATAATAAACTGCTTGATAAAGGAGCATCACAAGAAGAAATCAATGCACTTGTTGACGCTGCCGGAATGTATGCGCAAAAACATCCGGATGAGATCAATGATATTGCTTTTCAGCACTTAAATCAAGGCTTATCGAACTTTGAGAAGTTTATAGAAGAGCATAAAGGAACACCGGAAGCAGCTGCGGCAATGCAGAAGAAGGCAGATCTTGAGGCTGTTGGAAAAATGGCTTTTGATAACCTTATCAAAGCCGGACAATCTGAAAAAGTGGCAAGGGCTCAAAGTCAGATTTTGCAAGGCATAATTCTCTGGGGATCTGAAGAAACAGGATTGTCTCCGATTGAATACCTCAATCAACGCTTTCCGCAAATTAGACAAGAAAAATTTGCGGACTTCAAGGCTCGCTTTACTGAAACAAAGAACCGTGCGGATGCGCAGAATGTGGATTTGTTTGAGGCTCTTGTCAATCCGGAAGTATATCGCAAAATTGAAAAAGCCGAAGCCGGTAAAAAAGGCGATAGTTTGCTTTCGTTCTTAAAAAAACGGGGTGGCTTGAAAGACGTCGGTGGAGACTTGAAAGCAATGGATGCCGGCAAACAATATGTCGGCATTATCAATAACAAATCCGGTGTCAGTTTAGATGATGCCGCTTTGTCAGCGTGGGAGAATGGATATTTTCCGAATACGACAGAACGTCCGACAATTCAAGATTTGAAGGACGCGATAAGAGACGAGCTTTTCGGGAAAAAACGATATGCTTATCAAGACGGTGAGAATAATTCTGTTGTTGATGATGTTAATAGGTTAGCTGAAGCGTTTGATATGCTCGGAATTGATTATTCAAAAATGAGCGCAAGAGAAGCAGAAAAAGCCTATAATGAAGCTGCTGACAATTATAATAGCCAAAAGGAAGAAGCTCCTTCTATTGTGCAAGAATGGGACGATATTCCGTTTCAATCAGTTATTGCTAAAAAGACAGATGTTTCAACGCAATCAGATCCCAAACAGATAAGGGCTGATGCTAAAAAATACTTAAAAGAGATTATTAAAAAACAAAACATTGAACATCCAGAACTTGGAAAAATAAGAGTATCAAAAAAAGGAATTGATGAATTTCTTCATGCTTCAGGTAATTTGGATAAACTTGCTCTTGTTCCTCATCTAAAGGAAGTGATTGAGACTTCAACTGTTGGAGAAAAGGAAGGTTTGATGCATGAACGACATGACGGAATTATTGCTTTTTATCCACTTTACAATGACGCTATTATTGACGGGAAGCCTTATGACGTAACAACAAAAATCGGTGTTGATGAGAATGGAAATTTGTTTTATACTATTTTGTTGGATGAAAAAAATAGCTCCCAAGACAGTAACAAGGAAACCAAGTCCAAGCCTAACAAGGAAGCTATTAATCTAAATATATCACCTTCAAAGTATGATGTCAATGGAAAAACGCAATTCCAATCGGCTTTTGCTGGATCTCGGGTTGATTATGAGAGACCTAGCCTTGAGGCTATTGGCTCCGGCGAGGGTGCGCAAGCACATGGTTGGGGTTTGTATTATGCCTTAAATAAAGATGTGGCTGACAGATATAGAGAAAACTTTACTAGAGGTGCAAGAACTCTTGAATATGATGGCAAAGAAGTTAAATATATGCGCGTTTCTGAGCAGAAAAAAGCACCGGCGTTAGAAAGAGTAATACAAAATTTTGTTTATAATTCTATTGATGGTGTATCAGATATGATACCGAAAAAGCTCAATAAATTGAAAG
>CALETM010000128.1 GCA_937920765.1 uncultured Alphaproteobacteria bacterium
CACAAAATACGGTATCTCCGCCCGCCGGCAGTAATTAATTAAAAGTTGCGGAATTGCACCGCCTCCGGCAATAATGCCGAGTTTTCGTTGAGGGTTATCCATAATCTTAAGTTCTCAAAATTAAACAACTTTGCTTAAACTAGCATAAAAAATTTTTCTTTTCAACTGCGCTGATTAGACAAAAGCCCAAACCGCCTGATTTGGCGTCATTTTAAGAAAAATTTAATTTATTTGCAGATTTTTCTTGACAAACTAAACTTTTTTGGCTAATTTATATTTTGTAAACCAATTAAATTGTTTTTTATTATGGAAAGACGTACACTCTCTAAAGGAGAAACCGCAAAAGTAATCGTAACTCTCACCCCGAAATATGACTGCTACAGCGATCCGGTGGATATTACAGATTACAAGAACAAAGCCATCATCGGCATCGTTCCTGCAATTGAAACTCCTGACGGGAAATACATTTCACCTATAGACGGCTCTGAGATAACAATCGACAAACGTGCCAATGTGCAAATTCGCGATTGTTCCGCCGGCCACGAGTTCAAGTATCCTGACGGTGAAGTAATTCTCTGCGGCAAGAATCGCGGCGAGTTTTACTTTGCCGACAAATACAAGGACGGCAAAGAGGTGCTCAGAGGTTTCTGGCTCGACGAGGTCAGATATCCATCATCTGACATTGAAGAATGAGGCGAAATGCTCTTTATGCCAACCTTTATTTGAGGTTGATGTAACTTACAAAAATCCTGATAACCCCCGCGTTTGCGGCTGCTGTTATCAGGATTTTGTATTTTAAAACGCGAGTTTATCTCTTAGCAACCTGATTTTATAATCACGCAAGCGCTCTTTAAAACTCTCGTCTTGCGGCAGCTCCGCAAAATTAGGCATATCGCAAGCTTTAGCGCTTAAAATAATTTCACAGGCATCACGCAGTTTTTGGGCTGACTGCTCAAAAATAACCAAATCGGCTTCCGTATGCGCTGAAGACATTAAATCTGCCCGACAAACCGCAATGTATTCATTAACATAATTGGTATGTCCGATAATCATACTGCACGCCAAATCATATAAACTGCCGACTCTCATTTCCGCAATGGAATGGAACTTCATGTGCTGCCGACAAACCATATCGGCAAACAACCGAAACCGATTAGGAGCTTTCAACCGGTTACAAGCCTGATACACCAGTTCAGCCCCGCGTAGTTCATGCTTTTTATGCGATGGCAGTTCTTCTTTCGGGGTTAGAGCTTTGCCGACATCATGCAGTAGAATCCCGAATTTAACCAACACCGACTCGTTCTTTGCCGCTTTAAGCGCCGACAAAACATGACCGCCGGTATTGCCCTCAGGGTGATACTTTAGCTTTTCCGGCACTTGCCAAAGCACATCAACTTCCGGCAGAATAAATTTCAATGCCCCGATTTGGCGCGCAAGTTCAATAAACTTATCAAAAAACGGCGAGCGCATCGCTTTAAGCAGCTCTGCCCAAACCCGTTCCCACGGCAGATAATTAAGCATACCGCCCGCCACCATTTTTTTGCAAACTTCCAAAGTGTGCGCCTCAACGCTAAAATCAAGCTGCGCGGCAAAACGGCAAAGCCTTAAAACCCTTAACGGATCTTCGCTGAAATGCTGCTCGTTTACCATACGCAGAACTTTGTTTTTAATATCTTCTCTGCCGTTAAAATAGTCATAATATTCGCCGCTTTCTTCATCATAAGCAATGGCATTGCACGTAAAATCGCGGCGCTCCAAATCTTCCTTTAAGGTAATATCAGGAGTAAACACAAACTGAAAGTCTGTGTGTTTATCACCGGTTTTAATTTCTTTGCGCGCCAAAGCATATTCTTCTTTGGTCGCCGGATGTAAAAACACCGGAAACCCCTTGCCGACCTGAATAAACCCTTGTTGTTGCATTTCAGCAACCGTTGCGCCGATAACCACATAATCGCAGTCGTTCGGCTGTTTTTGCAACAATTTATCTCTGACCGCGCCGCCTACCTGATATATTTTCAAAATTATTCTCCTTTTATATATTACAAACTACTATGCCAAAAAAAATAAATCAACCCCTAACTAACCTGTCTCTTATACACATCTCCGAGCCCACGAGACGCTACGCTATCTCGT
>CALETM010000129.1 GCA_937920765.1 uncultured Alphaproteobacteria bacterium
GTCATCAGTCAGATTAATGAGTTGGCGGCTGATGTAAATGTATCTGAAGAGCGCTTGGGGCAAGAGGCATTGCTCCTGATTATGAAAGCCGATGTTAAAGAAGAGCTTGACCGCTTGTATGTGCATATTAAAACCGCCGGCGAGTTGCTTGCGGAATCTAATCCGGTCGGGCGCCGACTTGATTTTTTGTGTCAGGAGCTTAACCGCGAGGCCAACACTTTGTGCTCAAAGTCAATGGATATCATGCAAACTCAATACGGCATGGAGCTTAAAGCTTTGATAGAACAGTTTCGTGAACAGATTCAAAACGTGGAGTAAAAATAATGACAGATATTGTTGATGTTTTAAGAAAAACCCGTAAAGGCGCAATGTTTATTATCGAAGCGCCATCCGGCACCGGTAAAAGTACGGTAATTAAAGAATTGTTAAAGCGCGACCCTAATTTAAAATTTTCGGTTTCGGTAACCACTCGTAAAAAGCGCGAAGGCGAGCAGGAAGGGGTTGATTACTATTACATTACCGATGAGCAATATGATAAATTTCGCGCTGAAGATGCTTTTTATGAATGTGTCGATTCGCAATACGGTTCGCGTTACGGCACTTTGCGCTCTGAAGTGGACAGTTTTATTAATATCGGACAAGATGTTATCTTTGATATGGACTGGATTGGCGCCCGCCAAATGCGACAAAAAGCGCCTGATGACGTGGTAACCATTTATTTGTTGCCGCCGTCAATTAAAGAAGTTCGCCGCCGTTTGGAGAGCCGTGGCACCGACTCTAAAGAGGTTATTGATAAACGTATGGCTTTGGTAATTGATAAAATTAAACATTGGCAAGAGTTTGATTATGTGATAGTAAACGTTAATGTTGAAGAAACAATTTGCAAGGTACAACGCGTAATTTCAGGCGAGAGAATGAAGCGTGTGCGTCAAGCGGGCTTGCCTCCGTTTGTGGCTGAGCTGATGAAAGAGGCAGAGGAAGAAAAATAAGAGGTGCGTTATGGCAAAAATTTATAACTCCGTAACTGAAATGGTGGGTCATACTCCGTTGCTCCGCTTTAATCGTTTGGTTGCAAAACACAAAATCAAGGCCGATATTATGGGTAAGTGTGAAGCCTATAATCCGGCGTTTTCGGTTAAAGACCGTCCGGCACTGCAAATGCTGAACGCAATTCCGGCTGAAAAAATTACGCCGGACACGGTTTTTGTGGAGGCAACATCGGGAAATATGGGCATCGGATTGGCGGCAATGTGCGCGGCTAAAGGTTATAAACTGGTCATTTTAATGCCGGAAAATATGTCAAAAGAGCGAGTTAAACTTATGCGCTTTTTGGGAGCGGAAGTTATTTTAACTCCGGCGGAAGAGGGTATGGCCGGAGCCGTTAAAAAGGCCGAAATGTTGGCAGAAAAAAACAAAAACGTTATTATGCTCAAGCAGTTTGAAAATGTGAATAATCCGCAAGCTCACACCTTTGGCACCGCCATGGAGCTGATTGAAGACACCGGCGGCAATATTGACGCTCTGGTTTGCGGGGTTGGAACTTCCGGCACTTTAAGCGGCATAACCGCGGCGCTTAAAACCTGCAATCCCGATTTGTATGTGGTGGCGGCAGAACCGGCGGAAAGCAAGGTTCTGGAAGGCGGCGAGGCGGGCGCGCATAAAATCCCCGGCATCGGCGCTAATTTTGTGCCGCCGTTATATAAGCCCGAGCAGGTTGATGAAGTTATTGCCGTACCGAGCCTTGAGGCGTTTAATACCGCGCGTGAAGTTGCAACAACCGAAGGCTTGCTTATCGGAATTTCCGCCGGCGCGGCGGTTTGGGCGGCATTGCAGCTTGGCAAGCGCCATGAAATGCACGGTAAAAATATTGTGGTTGTTTTGCCCGATTCTATTGAAAGATATTTATCTTTGCGGTATTTTGATTAAAAACAGCAAATAAAGGACGTTAATGAAGTTTAATTCTATATTGGGTCGTTACCTTTCAAAGCAAATTATCGTGATTTTTCTGTTGGTGTTGGTCACCATTATGGGCATTATCATGATGTTTGACGCTATTGAAGCATTGCGCCGTATTTCCGGACGCGATGATACCGGTATGAGCTATGTGGTAAAATATACGCTTACGCGTTTGCCGCAAACCATTGATAAGGTTTTGCCGTTTGTAATGATGGTGGCGGCAATGATTATGTTTTGGCGGGTCAGTAAAAATAATGAATATGTTATTATCCGTGCCGCCGGAGTTTCGGTTTGGGGCTTTTTGGCGCCGGTTTTAACCGCGGTGTTTATTGTGGGCGTTATTAATGTTGCCTTAATTAACCCTATATCTTCCAAAATGTATGAATTGCATGAAACCATAAAATATCGTTTTGCCACGCGTAACCCTCAAGCGATGCTGTTTTCAAGTAAAGGGTTATGGATTCGTGAGGCGGCGGCCGATGATAAAGTTTTGGTTATTCAGGCAAAATCGCTGCGGCAGGAAGAGGGTGAGCTGCTCTCAATGCGCGATGTGAGTATTTTGGAAATGGACCGTAATTCACAAATTTTGCGGCGGGTAGAGGCGTTGGTCGGCGAGCTGAAAGATAATAAATTCAAATTGCGCGGCGTTAAAGTTTTTACGAGCGGCGAAGAAAGTAAAAGTCTTCCGGAAATAGAATATGCTACCGGTATTGACCTGCAACGCATTAAAGAAAACTTTATTGACCCTGACGCTATTTCGGTTTGGGATTTGCCGGCAACGATTAATTTTTATGAGTCGTCGGGCTTTTCGGCGCAACGGCATCGTATGCGTTACTTATCACTGATTGCCTCGCCGTTTTTGCTGATGGCGATGGCGTTGGTTGCGGCCATTTTTGCGCTTAAAGCCAATATGCGCCAAGGCGGAGTTATGTTTATGATTGTGGCGGGCATCACTACCGGATTTGTGGTTTATTTCAGCTCGCAATTGGTATACGCATTCGGCATTAACGGCTATATTCCGGTGTGGTTTGCCGTGTGGGCGCCTACTTTAGTGGTGGCACTGTTGGGCGTTACGGTAATGTTGCACCTTGAAGAAGATTAAAGTTCAGGATATTTCCAGAGCACCCATAAATAAAAGTCGTTGTAATCTTTGCCTTTATCGCCTTTGTCGGTGCAAAATGTGTGTATATCGCTCATAGTCATATCGCGTAAACACTTTTTGTCGGTGTTGTTGCAATATTTGTCGCCGTAATAAAGCGTGCCAGCTCCATGGGATGTTTCGGTACGATTTTTGGAACGTTGAATAATATACATATCGGCATGAAACTCTTTAGCGGATTTAATTAAATTATAACAAATTTCTTTACCGAAAGAGCTTTCCGGTACAAAGTAAAATATTCCCCATTCATTTTCGCCTGTAGTATGATAAAAATATGATTCGATTCCTAAAATGTCTTTCATATTATTTCTGCGAATGATTGATATAGAATCGGGCAGTAAGTTAAGTTTAGGCAATATATCTGTATATATTTTCCATTCGTTTTTTGCCGGCAATTGTTTTGAAAGCGGTATGCAGTTGGCAAGCAACATAGTAACTCCTTCCGCCTGTTTGTTGAGCTTGTACTTCATCATCGCCTTTGAGTAACCTGCAATCGCGCCGACGGATAGAACCCCGATGATAGCAAGCACACCAAGCATTTCCACCATACTTCTTCCAGATTGTGTATACATGAGCTAAAATCTCCTCAAAAAGTTAGTTTTGAGAAGATTTTAGCTCGCGTTTTTTTTTTGCAATATTTACGAGTCCGTGCTGTGCATAAGTTGTATAAAACATCGCTAAAAAGCAAATGAAAAATTATCTGTTGTTTTCTCGCCGTTTAAATATGCCGCCCATAAAATTATGAGTCTGTTTAGTTTTGGTTAAATCCGCATTTTCATTTTGTGATGGCGCTTTGGCGGCATTGTCAGCTCGCCCGCTGAGTGATAAAAGTTTTTGCGGGTCGGACATTATTTTGGCAAGTGTTTTTTGATCTTTTTTCTGATTGCCGGGGAGCGCCTCGCTGATTTGCTTACCTTCTTCCAAGCTGAAACCGGTGCTTGACTGAGTAACTTCATTTGCTGTTTGCATACTTTTTCCCGAAAGCTGAATTTCTATATCCAGAATATACTCTGAAAATTTTCCGACTTTAACGCCTGCGGCTTTTAATTTGGGGTTTTTATCAAAAGAATCAAACATTTTATTAACGCGTGAGCGATAATCTTTTTCATTACCGATAATTAAACCGGCGGTGTTAGTGTCTTTAGCGCTTTTTATATGCTGTTCAATTTGCGATTCATAACCTTGCTGACATTTTTCTTGCCACATTTTAACGGTGCCTTGCGCCATCAGCTTTTTAGCCTCTTGACTATCCGGATTAAGCCCGTTAGCGATGGCATCTTTATAAAAAGAATATCTTTTTCCGCAAACATCAAGTTCTTTTAATGCTTCTTCTTGCGGCATTCCGGCTTCTAACGCGTTTTTATAGTTGTGGTTTGCCAAAATCAGGCTTGCCATATTGGCGGAACACTCGTCCCAACAGTTTAATTTTCCGTACTCAGCGGCGTTTAATCCGGGAGCATAAGTATTATTTTTATCATTTACAAAGTGCTGATTTTCATGCACTGAAATAGCGGCAACGTCGCGCGTATCTTGGTTAACGAGTTTGGTTTGATATTTTTCGGCAATTTGTTGCGCGGATAATGTGTCGGTAATGTTGCTGTTCAAATTTTTAACGGCGTTTTCAATTTCTTTCGCTGTTCCAGCATACGATATCTCGGTAATGTTTTTATTATCAGCCGAATAACTGCCCGCTGTGAAATGGCCGCCCTTTTGATTATATTCATCAATAAAATCTTGCGGAGCGATAACCTTTTTTTCATTTTCGGGCGCATTTTTAAAAGCTTCTTTCTGATTCTCTTTATATTCTTTTTTAGCCGCTTTCGTGCTTCTTTCATCATAAGAGATAACCCCATTATACCCAAGCGTTTTGTCATCAGTCAACACATAACATTCATTTTTGCCTTTTCCTCCTTGCGAGTATACAAAACGCCGATTTGCATCAATCGGAATAACAACTTCTTTCTTTTCACCTTTCATAAAAGTTTCTATATTGTTTTTGATTTCCTGTTTTTGTTCATCTGAAACTTGAGCCGAAGCATTGGCGGCGGTTGCCATTGCCAAAACCACAGATAGTGATGTGCTTTTGGAACGTAAAAACTTTTTCAAAGATTCTTTAGACATGGCAAACTCGCTCATTATCATAAAACTATTATTATAATAACATAAATCCTTCTATATCGCAACAACTGAATTCAGCGCTTGTCATAGCAAAACAAAAATGTTATGGTTAAATGTTTTTTAAGGGAGTAAAACATGAAAGTTCATATTTTAGCTATCGGAAAATGCAAAAAAAATTCGCCGGAAGCGATGCTTATTGCTGAATATGTTAAGCGCTCGTCATGGGATATTATCATTAAGGAAAAAGACAATTCAACCCAAGCCGATGAAGCTGAATTCTTGGTTTCATCGATTCCGCATGGGGCTAAAGTGATTGTACTTGATGAACGTGGTGAAAATATAAAAAGTCTTGAATTGGCGCACAAAATTGAAAATTGGATGTCTGCCGGCTGTTCCGACATTTGCTTTTTAATCGGCGGCGCCGACGGACATATTGAATCAACCCGAAAACGCGCCGATATGGTGCTCTCGTTCGGCAAACTTACATTGCCGCACATGTTAATGCGCGCGGTTTTAACCGAACAAATTTATCGCGTGCAAACCATTATCAGCGGCCACCCGTATCACCGCGAATAAGCCACAAAAAAACTGCCGTTGCGGCAGTTTTTTTGATATTATGAAACACATTTTTAGGGATTAACGAGTTTGCTGTTCTTTCATTTGAACGACAGTATTGCTTTTTTCAGATTTTTGTGAAGCTACCAAAGCAAGCAGCTTTTTGGAAGGCTTACCATGTTTAAAATAGCCGTGTGCAATGCGCTTTCCGCCAAATTTTGCTTGTATAATTGCTTTACTCATTTTTTTATCCTTTCTTGGAATGTTTTGTCTATCTTAAGCATAGTTTTTTAGTTTTGTCAAGTATTTTTCAACAAGTTTTTTCACAAATCCACAACTTCTGTAAAAAAATTAGTGCAAAGATAATCTTTTTCGGCTAAATTATGAATGTTTTTAATTTAAGGTACGAAAATGTCTTTATTCAAATCTATTGCAACATTCGGCGGCTTTACTTTTGTCAGCCGCATTACCGGATTTTTGCGCGATATGGTGCTTGCCAATATGCTTGGAGCCGGCGCAATATCCGATGCTTTTTTTGTTTCATTTAAGTTGCCGAATTTGTTCAGAAGTCTGTTTGCCGAAGGCGCGTTTACCAGCGCGTTTGTGCCGATATTTTCCCAAAAACTGGTGTCGGAAGGTCAAAAAAAATCTATGTTTTTTGCTTCGCGCGCCATATCGGTTTTGGTGTTCTTTTTGGTTATTTTTGTGCTGCTGTTTGAAGTTTTTATGCCGACGGTGGTTCGTGTGTTGGCCCCGGGGTTTGCCGGAGATGCCGGTAAAATAGAGCTTGCCATTTCATTATGCCGTATAACATTTCCGTTTTTGCTGTTTATTTCCGTGGTTTCATTTCAGGCCGGAATTTTAAATTCGCTTGAAAAATTTGCCGCTCCCGCCGCAGCGCCGATAATTTTGAACTTAGGCATGATTGCGGCGGCTTTTATCTTTGTGCCGTTCAGCGTAACGCCGGCGCACGGATTCGCCGTCGGTATTACATTTGCCGGTTTTCTTGAAATTATATGGCTCGCTTATTTTTTACATAAACAAAATGTACGCATCACCCCTTATTTGTCAATCGGCAAAATTATGCGCGATTCTGAAATTAAAACCTTATTTAAGCGCATCGCTCCGGGCGTGGTAGGTGCCGGAATTTATCAAATAAATATGGTGGTTGATACCATTTTGGTTTCATTGGTAGGCACGGGGGCAATCTCATGGCTTTATTATGCTAACCGCTTGCAACAATTGCCCTTGGGCGTGGTAGGCGCCGCTATCAGCGTGGCATTGTTGCCGATTCTGTCAAAGCAATTAAAAGCAGGTGACAAAGAAGGCAGCGCGCAGTCGCAAAATAAAGCGGTCGAGTATGGGGCATTACTGTCGTTTCCGGCGGCGGTGCTGATGATTGTTTTGGCAACTCCGGTTATTAATATTTTGTTCGAACACGGAAAATTCAATGCGGAAGATACCGCCATGACGGCAATGGCGGTGCGGGCATATTCGGTCGGACTGCCGTGTTATGTGTTGGTAAAGGCCTTGATGCCCAACTTTTTTGCCCGCGGCGATACGGTAACTCCGGTAAAATACAGCGCGGTAGTCTTTTTAACTAACTTAATCTGCTGTTTGCTGCTCATGAAAACTTTCGGACATGTCGGAATTGCTACCGCCACTACCGTTGCGGCGTTTGTATCGCTTGCGCAATATGTGCACGGGCTTAAAAAACGCGGATTTTGGCAGCTTACGCCCGAACTCTGCGTTAAAATGTTAAAAATTGCGTTTTGCTCGGTTTTTATGGGGAGCATGGTATATGTCGCGGAGCTTGGAATAAATCGAATTATCGGCAATTGGTTGCAACTGGGAATAGCGCTTAAATTATGCTTATTGGGCGCATTTGGTATTTTCGGGCTTGCAACTTTTTTGATTATGGCTAAAATAACTAAGGTATTGGACATTTCAGAAGTATTGAAACTTTTTTATAAAAGGGGGAAGAATGCCAAACAAACAGCAATGGAACACCGTTAAACTCCGCTTAACTGAAGTTATGGAAGTAATGCGGCGCCTTAACCCGATTACTGTTGAACGGGTGGCGGAATTTTGGGCTTTTATTAAGCGTTCATGGAAGTCTATTGCCATTATTTTGCCGATATTTTTGCTGCTTTATTATGTGATAGGCAGTTGGGCAACCAATAATATTGATAAAACTCCGGTAACGGAAGCGGCAAAACCGGAAAATGGGCTGGCAGTTGCCGATTCGGTTGCCAAGCTCATCAGCCGCGAAGTTGACGACCATATGTGGACGCCGAATCTGCCGATTGTTTTTCCGGGGTATGTGCTTGATAATATGCCGCAGTTTCAGCGCGGAATAATTAAGGCCTTGAAAAATACCACGGTAGTTTTATCGCGGGGGTACGATTCGTCTGAATTATCCAAAGCCGCCGAATTGTTAAAATATCCGGCAGATGTTTGGTTGCTCTCTAAAGATGAAAATCTTTCGTTGGCGCCGTCTTCCGGCGCGCAATACCGCAAAGCCCGCAAAGCTTTGCAGCGGTTTAACGAGCAAAAACTTGAACCGCGGAAATCATCGGATGAAAATTTGCTTAAATTGCTGGCGCTGATTAATCGCGATACCGGAAGAATTATGAATAAGCTTGAAACTGAGGTTCGCGAGCACTCAACCGATTGGTTTGATAATGCCGCCGACAATGTTTTTTACAATGCACAAGGGCAGATGTATGCTTATTATGTTGTTTTAAAAGCAATGGCGGAAGATTTTAAACCACAAATTTTAAATGCCGACCAATATGAAAATTGGACCATTCTGACAAAAACTTTGGAAGACGGTTTGGCGTTAAGCCCTGCCATTGTACGCAACGGTGAGGCTGACAGTGTTTTTGCGCCCAATCATTTGCTGATACTCGGCGGATACGCAGCCAAAGCCCGCTATCAGATAAACTTAATTATTACAGCTTTGCAAAACAGCCGTTTGGGAAATAATCATGATAATTAAAACGGAAACCACCAATAACAAAAATGTTAAAAATTTTTATCCGGAACAAAAGTTGGCGGTATCCGGAAATTCTGAATTTACCGATGCCAAAGCGCTTCGTAAGTCGCCGCTGGCAGAGGCTATTTTTGATATTGGCGGAATTGAAAGTGTTTTAATTGCGCCGGATATGGTTTCGGTTATTAAAGCCGAAGCCGCCTCATGGGCTGTCTCTTATACACATCTGACGCTGCCGACG
>CALETM010000130.1 GCA_937920765.1 uncultured Alphaproteobacteria bacterium
GATTTAACCTATAATCTTGAAATCAGCTTAGAAGAAGCTTTTACCGGCGTTGAAAAAGACATCAAAATCAAAACAACGGAACCGTGCGAAAAATGTAATGGTTTCGGCACTGCCGACGGTAAAGAAGCGCCGGTTTGCCAAACTTGCCACGGCAGCGGCAAAGTAAGAAGCAACCGCGGCGGCTTTTTGTTTTTTGAAACCATATGCCCCGAATGCCATGGCGAAGGACGCGTGATTAAAGATAAATGTAAAGATTGCGGTGGCAAAGGCGCCATAAAAGTTGAAAAGGCTCTGAAAGTTAAAATTCCGGCCGGCATGGAAAACAATGTGCGTATGCGCATTACCGGCGCCGGTGAAGCCGGAAAACACGGCGGTGAAAAAGGCGATTTGTACGTTTATGTAACCATTAAAGACCACAAACTTTATGAGCGCGATAACAAAGATTTATACACAGCGGTACCGGTTGCTATGGTTTGCGCCGCGTTAGGCGGTAAAATGGAAATTCCGGGAATTGACGGCAAAAAGGTAGAGCTTAATATTCCGGCAGGAACTCAAACCGGCAGCAAACTCCGCATTAAAGGCGAGGGTATGAGCATTATGAATCAAGACAAACGTGGTGATTTGTATGTGATTTTAAATGTGGTTACGCCTACCAATTTATCCCCGCGTGAAAAAGAGCTTTTGGAAGAATTCAGAAGTTTAAGCGAAGACAATAACTGCCAGCCTGAAATAAAAAGCTTTTTTAACAAAATAAAAGACTTGTTTAAATAGTTTTACTTGTAAAATGCAAACAGCCCCGTTACAATCAGGGCAGGGAGAAGTAATATATGATTTTTTCAAAATTTGAGCGAATGGTTGCCTGGCGTTATTTAAGAGCCAAGCGCAAAGAAGGCTTTATCTCGGTAATTACGGGGTTTGCATTTACCGGCATTGCATTAGGAGTTGCAACTTTAATTATTGTTATGGCGGTAATGAACGGGTTTAAGATTGAGTTGTTATCGCGCATTCTCGGCATTAACGGGCATATTACCATTGTTGCCGCGCAAGGTTTTCCGTTTACAGACTATAAAACCGCAACAGCCGATATTGAAAAAATTGACGGCGTAAAACTTGCTATTCCGATGATTGAAAAACAGCTGTTGATTTCTGGCGGCGGCACTGCCGAAGGAGCAATGGTGCGCGGTATCAGTAAAGAAGATTTACTTAAAAAACAAGTTATCCGCAATGGTCTTGCCGGAGTAGATATTGAACAATTTACCGGCAATAAGGTTATTTTAGGCGAACGGCTTGCTAACAAAATGGGCGTTATTGCCGGTGATGAGGTTACACTTATTTCACCCAACGGCAAAGTAACGGCGTTCGGCACTGTTCCCAGAATGAAATCTTATCAGGTTTTAGGCACTTTTAACGTTGGTATGTATGAATATGACGCCACACATTTATTTATGCCGTTGGAAGCCGCGCAAACTTATTTCAGTCTGCCTGAAGCGGCAACGCAGATAGATGTTACCTTAATTAACGATAAAGATTTACCCGAAATTCGTGAAATTATAGAGCAAAGCATTGGCTATGACGGTTATGTCTATGACTGGAAGCAAAGCAACTCCGCCTTTTTTAACGCCATAGACGTTGAACGCAATGTTATGTTTTTAATTTTGACTTTGATTATATTGGTGGCGGCATTTAACATCATTACCGGATTGATTATGCTGGTTAAAGACAAAGGCCGCGATGTAGCGGTTTTGCGTACCATGGGCGCGACCAAAGGTATGATTATGCGAATCTTTTTTATGGACGGCGCTTTTATCGGCGTGGTCGGAACTCTTATCGGGTTGGGCTTAGGCGTTGTTTTTTGTGAAAATATTGATTCTATCCGCCAATTTTTGGAAGGATTATCAGGGCGCGAACTGTTTTCGGCTGAAATTTATTTTCTATCCAAACTTCCGGCCAAAATTGATTGGACTGAAGTTGGCGTTGTGGCCGGAGTTTCGCTGTTGCTCTCATTTTTAGCCACAATCTATCCGGCATATCGCGCCGCAAAATTTGATCCGGTGGAGGCCTTGCGTTATGAGTAATAAAACCATACATACCATGCAGTTAAAAGAAATTTGCAAACACTATTATCAGGGCGAACAAAAGCTTGAGGTTTTAAGAGGTGTTGACTTAAACATTGCCGCCAATGAGGTGGTGGCGTTAATCGGACCTTCCGGTTCGGGCAAGTCTACCTTGCTGCAAATTGCCGGATTGCTTGATAAGCCGTCATCAGGGCAAATTTTTCTTGACGGCGAAGATTGCTCCAAAGCTGATGACGGGGTTCGTACCGTTTTGCGCCGTGATTATTTGGGTTTTGTGTATCAATATCATAATCTGCTGCCTGATTTTAATGCGCTTGAAAATGTGATGATTCCGCAACTGATTGCCGGCAAAAATGCCAAAGATGCCGCTGAAAAAGCCGAATGGCTGCTCTCGCGCTTAGGCTTAAAAGAAAGAATAACCCATCGTCCGGCTGAGCTTTCTGGCGGCGAACAGCAAAGAGTGGCGATTGCCCGCGCTTTAGCCAACACGCCAAAATTATTAATGGCAGACGAGCCGACCGGAAACTTAGACCCGCACACTTCTGACAATGTGTTTTTTGCCTTGCTTGATATTGTGAAAGAAACCGGACTTTCAGCCTTAATTGCAACCCATAACATGGAACTTGCCGCCAAAATGGATAGACAGGTTATGCTCAAAGATGGCAAACTGATAGATATGCGCCCGAGCAAGCGCATTAAAGATGATAAAAACTTTTATTAAAGTAAAGTTTTAGCTTTATTCTGCCCAAAACAGCGTGCCGTTTACGTCCGCGCCGTTTTCTTGCCGCAATATTAAAGGATACTCTTTAATATTTTTATATCCGGCAACGATAAGCCGCTTGCAAATATAATGCGGATTGTGTTGATATCTGCCGCTGGCATTCAGCTTATACTCAATTACATTTTCAGGAGCATTTTCAATCGTAAAAACAAACGGTGTTCCATTAACGTATGTTGCTATTTTGCAAAAATCATCAATATATTCAACAGTATCTCTGTCTCTTATACACATC
>CALETM010000131.1 GCA_937920765.1 uncultured Alphaproteobacteria bacterium
GACGGCAGGTATTATCCTAATGCGCCGCAAATTCCGTATTGGTTAATTGATAACAATCAATTTATCGGGGCTTTTAATTTGCGCACCTCGCTTAATGATTTTTTGATGTATATCGGCGGTAATGTCGGGTATGGCATAACGCCGAAATATCGCAGAAGAGGATATGCTACCGCGGGACTGAAACTGTTGATATTAAAAGCTCGTGAGCTTGGTATGGCAGAATTGTTAATAGCGGCAAAAGATGATAATATTGGTTCATGGAAAGCGATTGAACATAACGGTGGCGTTTTAGAAAACATTATCACTCTGCCATGGGAAACTTCCGGTCAAAAATATAAACGCTATTGGATAGAGATTGGAAAATAATATAGGAGATGACGATGAATAAGATTGAAGTTACAGCTTGTTTGTTGAGCTTGTACTTTGTCATCGCCTTGGAGTAACCGGCAATTGCCCCAACTGATAAAACTCCGATTATCGCCAGAACGCCGAGCATTTCCACCATAGACCGACCGGTACAAAAACCGTCATTATCGGGCTTGACCCGATAATCCAGGTTGAATAAATTTGCTACTTTATTTGACCTGGACTCTCCGATCAAGTCGGAGAGTGACAAAGAAGAGGTGAACACCTCTCTTATACCGGAGTGTGACAGAGTGTGGTGTAAAAAGCGGCTAAAATATGATTTCATAATAAAAATCCTCTCAAAAAGTTAATTCTGAAAAGATTTTAGCTCGCGTTTTTTTTTTGCAATATTTACGAGTCCATGCTGTGCATAAGTTGTAATAACCACCCCGACTTTGGTATGCATTTAACGGAGTGAAGCTTTCGGAGAGATTAAGACTGCTCTTTGCAGGTTTGAAATTATTTAAGCAAAGCTTCGTTTATTTTTAAGTTTTCAAAACAGTCTGACTTTTCAACTTCTTTATAAAGATTAACCATACAACGAGCCATTTCCTTAACATGTTCTTTGTGTATAGTATCTTTGTTGATTAAAATTTTGTTCGGTAAAGATAATGACCAATTCGGAATTTCCAAACATGCAAGTTCAGGAAAAATTTTGGTCATATATTTAGGAACTACGGCAATAATATCACGGCTCAATACCAGAGATATAACTACTGTGAAGTTAGATGCTTTAAAATCAAGATGTTTGGCTTTTTCACAATATTTAACATAGTTTACGTCATATTGTAAATGCGACGGACAAATGCATATATGTCTTTCAAACAGCATTTCTTCTATTGATTGCGGAATGCCATATTTTTTTAAATAAGATTTTGAACAAACACAGGTGAATTTTTGCGATCCGGTGAGTAAAATTTCGGTGTTGTTCCATATATGGTGCGAGTAGGTGGCATAAATGTCAATATCTTTAAGAGTGCTGTATTCGGGAAGTTCATGAATAATGAAATTGCATAACACATCAGGATATTTTTTCTTAAATTCGGTGATTTGATTTTGAAGCGCAATAATACCGGCCGAGGGCATTCTGATGCATACGCTGTTTTTTTCGTGTTTTATTTTGAAGGCTTCTTGCGTTTCTTCAAGTGTGTTGATGCATAGGTTGGTTTTGCTTAATAATAGTTTTCCGTTATCGGTTAAAACAACTCCGCGGTTTGACTTGATTATCAGCTTAACATTTAAATAGCGCTCAAGCTCTTGGATTTCATGTGATAAATTTGTTTGTTGTAAATTTAAAATTTCTGCAGCCTTTTTAATTTGACCGTAATGAGCAACAACACTGAAA
>CALETM010000132.1 GCA_937920765.1 uncultured Alphaproteobacteria bacterium
CGGTGTAGCAACGCTTGATTATCTCTTGTCTTTACGTGGAGAACCTATGCCGGACGATAACGGACAGAGCCGCGCAGGCGTGTTAAGTCTTGAAGAACTACGAGCGCTTCAAGCAAAGCCAGAATATTATTCAGACAAAGTTTTACAAAAGAAAGTAGAAGACGGGTATAAAGCCCTTTATGGCGACAGGTAATTTTTTTACACAGCTTTGAAACTTTTTTGTTGACACAAAAATGTAAAATAAATTATGCTGATAGCGAAAGAGGACGCTGCTACTTTTTTTTGAAAGTTATTTAATGTCATTTAGTGCCTTTCTTTAATTTATTAACAGCAGCGTCTTCTCTCCCGACGGCATATCATTAGCCAGACCCGTTGAGTAAAGGCTCAATTTGTTTTAACCAATTGAGAGATACTCAACGAATTATATTCCCCAATATTTCCGAAAGTAGCTCTCAGAATTTGAGAGGATATTTTTAATGCCAACAGATATTTCTGTTGCTTTTATTAAGCAATTTGAAAGCGAAGTCCATTTGAGGTATCAGCAAGAAGGAGCCTTGCTGCGCAATATGGTTCGCACAAAAAACAATGTGAAAGGTAAATCTACAACATTCCAAATCATCGGAAAAGGAACAGCTAGCACAAAAACTAGACACGGCCAAGTAAGCGCGATGAATTTGGAACATTCTAACGTGGAAGTTCTTTTGCATGACTTTTACGCCGGCGAGTGGGTTGATAAACTCGACGAACTTAAAACCAATATTGACGAACGCGGAGCGGTTGCTAAAACCGAAGCATTTGCGCTCGGCCGCAAGACAGATGAATTGATTATTGATGCATTAGATGACGCAACTACTATAATTGATGCTTCTGCAGGATTGACTTTAGCTAAAGCTCTTGAAGGCTTTGCTAAGCTCAACGATTTGGAAGTTCCGGACGACGGCGAACGCTACGCTATTGTTACACCGGCAGCATGGAATCAGTTATTGCAAATAGACCAATTTGCAAAATCCAACTACATTGACGATAAACCTTTTATGAAAGGCCGCCAATGCAAAAAGTGGTTGGGTATTAACTGGTTTATGCACACCGGATTACCTAAAACCGAAGCAGCAGGTCAAACGCCAGCGAGCGCAACCTGCTTTATGTTTCATAAAAGCGCTATCGGTTTTGCCAGTGGTGCTGATGTTTCCACGGACATCACATGGCACGGCGACTATGCTGCACACTTCATTAACTCTATGATGAGCCAAGGTGCAGGACTTATAGACAACGAAGGCGTTGTTAAAATTAAAGTCGCGGCGTAGCAATCAAGGCGGGGCAGCCGCCCCGCCTTTTTGATTCAAGAAAGGAAAAACAATGGCAACCGGCGATACAGAATTAAATATTTGCTCTCGTGCTTTGCTTGCAATAGGAGCAGACGAAATAACATCTTTTGAGGACGGAACAGTAGAAGCAAAAGTCGCAAAGGCTAAATTTGATATAGCTAAGCGCGATTTGCTGTCTATATATCCATGGAGTTTTAGCACAACAGAGACATTTTTAGCACGCGTCGCAGGCGAAGAATTAGCAATATATAAATACATCTATGAACTTCCGGACGATTGCTTAAGAGCAATAACACTGCGCGGAGATTACACTAACGCGGCATATACATTCAGAGGGGCAAGAATCAATACGGACGAAGAAAAACCTATTTTGGTTTATACAGCTGATTGCAGCGTGCAAAAAATGCCGCCGTATTTCATCTCATTATTGATTGATAGATTGGCAAGAGATTTTTTAATTCCGGTAACTGCTAAAAATGATGACTACGCTATCTTTGAGCGAATCTACCAACAAAATCTATCTGTCGCAAAAAATGCGGACGCGCAAAGCAAAACGCCGCGTCGCGCCAATACAGATTTACTTTTAGGGATAAGATAGTATGAGAAACTCGCCGCAAAGACAATATTCATACACAGCAGGACAATTGGACCGTTCTTTGATTGGACGTGCCGATATTGAACATTATCTTAAAGGCGCGTCGGAATTAACTAATGTTGTTTGCTTGCCTACCGGCGGCATTACATTGCGCGGCGGGCTTGTTCGTGATTTTGAAATAGCAGACGGCGCAAATGGTATTCGCTTGGATAAATTTGAAGTCTCTCCGGAAGAAGGACTTTTAACAGTTTTTACAAATAATAAATTGAGAATTTACAACGGAACAACGTGCGTCGGAGATATAACAACAACGTATTCCGGAAATGATTTGGCGGCGTTAGACCTTAATCAAAAAATGGACACAATGATTATTACATCAAAGCATTATCCGTTTAAAGAATTGGTGCGGCAAGGTTCTAATACCTCATGGGGTTTTAACACGATTGAACTAGCAAATCCGCCACAATATACATTTAACAACACCTCAGGCGGAAAAAACGACATACAGCAGATTGTATTTAAGAATTTTCGCGCCGGCGATACAATTCGTATATCATTAGACGGCGCAAAAACATTGTCAATTATATACGATACATCATCTACCGTTTTGGCTGATAGAATAAAAACAGCGATCAACGGCCTTGATACCGTTGATGCTTCTGCCGGCGGCTGCATAACAACAGTTGCTTTGGCTAATCCAATGACGATACAGGTAGAATTTGTCGGCACAGACGGCAAGCAAGACAAACCAGATATGATTGCTGCGATTGAACAGCAGGAATCAACAAACGAACAAGTTATTGTTAAGTGTATTCAAGAAGGCGAAGTGCCACACGAAAATTTATGGAGCGCAAGTCGTGGTTATCCGTATTCTTCTTGCTTCTGTCAAGGCAGGCTTGTCTTTGGTGGAAGTTATGCGCTTCCGTATATGATGAACGCAAGTATGGCTAATAACCCATATAACTTTAGGGTAACAAGTCAAAATTTAGATGATGAAGCAGTTAGTGTGGCTGCAGACACGGACGGAAATTGTGAAATTCGCCGTGCATACACAATGGAGAGATTATTCCTTTTAACAAATAAAGGTATTTTTGCAATTAAAGACTTGCCTTTAACTCCGGGGGCAAATTGTAATAAACAAACAGATGCGCCATGCGCCTTAATTCGGCCAAAAGAAATTGACGGCTCTTTAATTTATGTAACGCAAAACAGCGAAGGCGTTAATCAAACGGTTGCATCGTTGACTTATACATACGAAAAAGAAAAATATCAAACCGACGATTTAGCGTATCTAGTACCGTCGGTCATGAAAGAGCCAAAACATATTGACGTTAGACGCTCCATTAAACGCAATCACGCCACATATTTGTTTGTGGTAAATGCAGACGGAACGCTTGCGGTGTTAAACTCTAAACAAAGTCAAGGCCTTAACGGTTGGAGTTTATGTTCTACAAAAGGAAAATTCCTTGATGTTTGCGTGATAAATGACACTACATATTTTGCGGTTAGCCGTGTTATAAACGGCGTTACAAAATATTTTATAGAACATTGGGACGACAATGCAAGGCTTGATTTGGGCGTAACTTTAACAAGTAGCACAAAAAAAGATACTTGGACAGATTCGCGATTAGCTTATTTTAACGGAACAAAAGTAGGTATTTATGCCGACGATTTGCCGTATGGCGAAGTTGAAGTGTCAAACAATACTTTACAGTTGGATTTTCCTGTAAACAAGATTGAAGCCGGAATCCCGTTTGAGTGGGCGGCAGAAACGATGCCGGCAGTTGTAGAGTTAGACGACTTTACGCTTATAGGAAAGAAATATCGTGTAGCACGTGTATCTGTTCAATTACAAGACACGGCAGGGATTTACATTAACGGCGTGCAGGTTTGCAACCGTTATTTTGGTAAAAACGCATGGGACACCGACGACATTTTAATCAACGGCACAAAAACAGTTAAACAGCTTGGGTGGTTTAGCGACGAATACGGCAAAGAAGCAACAGTGCGGTGCACCGGAACGAGTTTGCAGCCGGCTACTATTCTATCCTCAACAATGGAGATTTTATTCTAATGGGAGCAACAGCAGCAATGGTTACATTGGCAGCCGTCGGAGCAGCAGCAGGCGGCGCAAGCGCATATATGCAAGGAAAAGCAGAACGCGACGCATTAAAGCAACAATATAAGATTGAAGAATATCAAGCGCAAATGGATAAAATGGAGCAAGAAGTTGATTTAGCCACACAGGAAAAACTTTTGCAAAAGCAGTTAGCCGAAACAATGGCTATGCAAAATAATTTGTTCGGTGAAAGCGGTTTAGAGGGCAGCACCGGTAATTTACTAAAAGGAACATATTTACAAGGCGTAGAAGAAACAAGAGAACTTCAAGCACAGCAACAATATGTTCAGAATCGGTATATTACGACTTCTGCTATTCGTCGGAAAAACTTTAATAAGAATTTGAAAAACAACGCGTGGAGCACAGGACTTAATACCGCTGCAGGAGTGATAAACGGCGGCGCTAGCGGTGCAAGCACCGGAAAAAGTTTATTCGGAGGTAAATAATGCCAGCACCTAAAATACCTGATATTACCGGAAAATATGGAAGCACCTATAATCAATTAGGGCGCGATTTTTACGTTAATACACACCGCGTCGGAATCTCCGGAACAGAAAACCTTTTAGACGCAGTTAACAATGCTGCGCGTTATTACAGGCAAGAAAAAGACGAGGATACACCAGATGACCGCATATATAAAATTGATACGGAAAAAGAAATTGACAAGACGCTTGCTAAGATTGGCTCTGATAACAGGCTTGACCCTGATAGTTTTGATACCGTAGCAGAAGAAAAACTTAATGAGATGCTTGAAAATGTGCCGGAAAAACATCAACAGTGGTTTATGGAAAAATACAAAGAACAGCGCAATGGTTACTTTCATACAGTAAATATCAACACAGAAGAAAATCATTATAACAGACAGCTTGAAGGTTTTATGCAACACGCGGAAGAATTGCGAGCGCAAGCTATGAATTATGCTTCGCACGGTAATCAAAAAGCATATAACGAGGCGCTTAATAAGTGGCGAGAAAATGAAGAATATATGTATAACCACGGCTTTATGGCAATCAATCAAAAAATAAGCCGTCTTCAAGATTTTACTGATACAGCGATTGTTTCTCAGCAAACAGGATATGCTAAGCAATTGTTCGGAAATTCCGAAAAACTGAACGCACAAATTAAAAATATTGAAAATTCAAGTAAATATACACCAGAACAAAAGAAAAGCATTATCAATTCAATTAAAGGCGAATTTAATACTTGGCAGGCGAAAAATAAGGTTGGCGATGACAATTTGTCATCAACCGCAGATTTTGGAATAAAAGCATATAATGCCGGAATCGAACCAAAAGGATTTAATGCAGAAGAAACTTTACAAAGCCTCATAAACCGCGGACTAACAAAAAAAGCTAAGGAACTGCAAACTGCAATAAGAAATAAGCAAGTAACCTTTACATTTGCCGGTATGAACACGCTGCAAATGGATAATTCTTTAAGAGAATTAAAGAAAAACGCAACAACAAAAGAGGATTTAGACCTTATTAAAACATTAGAGAACTTAAAAGATAAAGCAGAAACACAAATCACAGCCGACCCGCTTGCCTTCGCCTTAGACCACGGCGTTGTTGATGACGGGACACTTGATTTTAATAAGCCGGAAAGTATTGCAGCACGGAAAACCCAAGCTAAAATTGTGCAAGAAAAATACGGATTATCATACACGCCGCTTTTAACTAAGGCAGAAACAAAGACGTTATCAAATACATTAGAACGTTCCAATGCGGCAGAAAGAGCGGCTATCGTTTCTACTTTGGCCGAAAATTTTGGAGATGATGCAAGTTCAGTTTTTGCAGATATAGCGCCGAAAAATCCGGAAGTTGCGGTTGCCGGTAAAATTTATAATGAGCGCCCAGATATTGCCGTTAGTATTTTGCAAGGTAAAGAAATTAAAAATCAGGAAGGCGGTTTTGCGCCGAACAAAAATATTGATTTATATAATGCTCTGGGCAAAATGGACAGCGTATTAAGCAATTTTGACACGGCAGACGTGGCGGCCGTTAAAGAAGCGGTAATAGCACAAGCGACATATTTAAACAAAAAGAATAATATTTATGCAAAAGGAGATGCAGTAGCGAAAGATGCTGCAAAAGAAGACACTATAAATCAAGCGGTTACAGATGTTTTAGGGGCTGAAATCGTTACTATGGATAAAGGTTTGCATTGGTGGGGCGATAACTACGAAACCTGTCTCTTATAC
>CALETM010000133.1 GCA_937920765.1 uncultured Alphaproteobacteria bacterium
ACAGCGACAATACATAATTGCTATTTTACTTTATGTAATTGCCGTAATGATATTTGTAAATTTGCCCAATATGCGGAACAATCAACCATGGGTTTTCTGGGTTACTTTAACGCTTGCGACTCTTAATGTTGCGTATTTCAACGATAAAAACAACATCAGAAAACGGTTAGCCATGCTCGCCGGCGCTTATTTATTGGTACTTGACTTATGCTGGGCTCTGCCGATTAATCCTGCTTGGGCAACGATTCCCGTTCTTGTTACCGGAATCGGGTTCTGCATTTTTACAGGGTTCTCTGAAAATGAAGCTATTTACATTCCGATTGGAGTGGCAGCCGGAGCACTATTGCTTTTAAGCTGAATAAATCAACCTATGGACCTGTGAAAAAATTTCTCAGTGCGCTTTTACACTTTCATCTAGTTTTTATTAAGGTTCAACAAATCAACCTAACCTAAAACTCAAGCCAAAGACCTTCTAACCTGTCTTTGGCTTTTCTCTTATTTAAAGGCATATCCTTTAACCGTCAGCTCTGTTACATAAAAGTATCTGCACAGACCTGAAATTCTGCCCCCAATTTTAAAATCAGCAATTTCGCCGGCGGTCAAAGCGGTTTTAAAATCAATCTCCGCAAATTCTCCCAACAGATTCCAATCAAGCAAAAAGCCGTTTAAATAAACAATATCTCCTTTGCGTATGGTGTCAAACCCGTGGCGAATTGCCGTGCTCGCCGGTATAATATGGCTATTGCTTATTTCATCCATATTAACCGTTACCTTATCAGCCGAACTCCACCGCCATGTCATCACCCGATATTCGTGACCGACTTTAATTTTCTGCCAGTTACCATCCGCCGCCGTTTGCCCGATAAACAAACTTATGTCTAACGGCGAAACTGCATTATAAAGCGCGTTCAGCTGTTGTTGCGGTCCTTTAATACCAAAATAAAAAGACCTGTCATAAATATCCACATATACCGCGCGCCCTGTCACCTGATATTCCGCCCTAAAGTTAAGCGCTGCCTCATACTTGCCGAAACTCGCGGTTTGTTTATATTCTTGCGGCAACATGGTAATTTGCTCAAACAACGGCTCTTCGCCAAGAGTATTCGCCTTGCTCCCATAAACATGCTGAATCAACGGTACTTTGCCGAAAGTATAAACGGTAACCAATAGCACCAGTACCAACGCTGCGCGCATATATTTTTTATCTTGCATTAAACCTATCCTTAAAATTTATCTGCTGATATTAATTAAAAACCGCCCGATTTGCAATCATTTAATTTTTTAAGCCATCTTTGCACTTTAATTATTTACAAATGCGCAAATT
>CALETM010000134.1 GCA_937920765.1 uncultured Alphaproteobacteria bacterium
TTTTTAGATTGATAAGGAATTTTTCCGCTTAAAACATCGCCAAATTCATCTTCGCGGCCGCTGACCAAAGCAACTTCGTCTTCGGTAACGTTTTCAACATTAACAATTTTATCCTGCATAGTGAGCATATCTTTATAGCTTTGGATTTTAACCTCATCATTTTCCGATTGCAGCAAATCAGTCAGCACTTTTTTAACTCCGTCGGTATGCTTTTTAAGCCGCACGGTATTAATAACCGCCTGCAAGCGCTGTTCAACATAAAAAAAGCGCGCCGGCTCCCAACATTGTTTATGAAACCAAATTTTAACGCCAAGCGGCAAGCTTTCCGCGACATCATCTGAAAGTAACGAAATTTTATCTGAAACTTTGTCTTCTTCGCCGGAGCGAACATATTCCGACCACACCGGCAAAAATGATTCTAATTCATAGGCGCTCAAAAACTCTTCAGTTTGCATTGGCGCGCATTGCTTTTTAAAATTAGGAGTGTTGTAATCAACCAAGCGGAAATCAAGCACTTTCACAATCAAAAACGCCGCCAAAACCAAAATTATCAAGCGCTTAATTTGCATGCATCAACTCCGTAAAATTACCACCGCAAACCTGAAATAACATAATCGGGATAAACATCAAAATTCATTGCCAGATTGCGGGTTTTTTCAACGTCAGGAATATACCCCTCACCCAAATAATTAACATGAATTCCCTTAGAAATCAATACCGCGTCTGCATTAATCATATTAGCCGACTTAATATCGGTTGCAAAACCATCGCCGATAAACAAAACTTTAGATTCAGGTTTGGCAACACCTTCAAGCGCATATTTAACAAAATCAGGCGCCGGCTTGCCAACCGTATAAATAACTCCGCCCATAACCGCATATTGCTCAGCAAGCGCACCGCTGCCGAGGCTGATTTGCCCGTCACAATATGTTGAAACATCGTTTCCGGCCGCCACCAACGGCAAACCGAGTGCAAAACAATGTTCCAAAGCTCGCGCGTAATCATCTGAAGTGTCGGACGCCTTATTAACCATACCGATAAAAGCAAAATCAGCATCATCCGGACGCGCTGATTTAATGTAATTCAGCCCGTCAAACACGCTCTCCGCCGCCGGATTGCCCAAATTGTAATATTTATTTCCGGCAAACCCGAAATGCTGCGGATTTTTTAAGCAATAGTGCAAAACCTCACCAGCTGAAACCACCGCCGAAAGATAATCCAAGTTGCCTGATTTTCCGGCGGAAAGAATATCGATAATTTCAGCAATTCTGAGCGATGAATTGGTTGCAATTACAACTTTTTTACCGCTTGCGGCACATTTCATCAAAGCATCAACCGCATCTTGTTTAACATGTTCGCCGTCATACAAAACACCATTAAAGCCGCAAACTACAACGTCATAATTATCAATTATTTTTGAAATTCCAACAATCGGTTTGATAATTTTCATACCGTTACCCTGCCTTCAATTTACACATTATAAGCTCTAAAATAGACTCCTATTGCTTTATTTTTCTTTAATTTTTTTATAAAATGAAAAATATTTATGCAACAGGTAGGTAATTATGGTTGATACCACCAGATAAATTCCCTGTGCCCATAATTCGTATATTTTACAAACCTCTACCAAAAACGCCAACGAGGCAAAATTAAAAATAAACATGCCGATATAAACGCTCCACGCCTTGCAATATTCCGCCCAAAAATTGCCGACGCTGCGAAACACATAATAGCGCATGGTAAAGATTGAAACATTAACGGTAACAATATACTGTACAATCAAGGCTAACGAATACGGCAACCCGATTAATGCAAACAAAAAAGCAAACACACCGTACGCAAACACCGTGTTAAAACCGCCCACCAATAAAAATCTGATTTTTTGATTAAGCTTAAACCACAAATTTTCAAGCGCTTTATACCATCTGATAATCAGCGGATATTCGGCGTTAAACTTAAAATTATGCAAAATATTTTTATCCATTAAGGTATCAAGTTCAGCCTTACGCCAATACGAGAGTATATTTTCATCAAACACGTCTTCAGGGTACGAATAATCAATTTCCGGCAATCCGGGGTGAATCATAATTTCAACGCTGTCGTAACCTTTCGGCACCGAAACATGCATAAACTTATCACGTGAAAGCTTGCAGGTGTAAAGCATGGTATAAAAATAAGTGGTTGACGGATATCCGTTAATTATATCAAAAAATCGGAGTAAATAATATTTAATCAGCGCTCCGTCAAACATCCACCCGCGCGATTTATTATCCTGCACCGTTAAAAGTCCGCATTCTTTAATGGTGCGAACCCGTGTGATGTTATATTTTTGCATCAGCTCCTTAAATACCGAAAAAACTGCCGGAATCATATGCACATGGCGATGACTGTCTATATGTTTGATATCAATTCCAAGCTCTTTTGCTTTTAATATTTGCGCTTCAACTTCTTTATAAACCTGCTCTTTAAAGGCTTTGGTCTTAAAAAACGAGAGCAACATTAATTTTACAAACCCGTTCTTAAATTTGTGGTCGCTCCCTACCAGCAACGGCAACTCACAAGGGTCAGCCGCCGGATATTCATTGGTCAGATTAACATGCAGCCCGAGTTCCAAATTCGGCAGCTCTTGTTTAATTGCCACAGCTTCCGCCGCGTATTTCTGATTAACCATCACGCTCGCTGAATTTAAAATCCCGTCGCGCGCCGCTTCTGAAATCGCCTGGTTAACCCCGCGGCTGATGCCAAAATCATCGGCATTGAAAATAATTTTATTTTCCATTATTTGTCAGCCTTTTGCTCTTTGTTCTTTTCTTCAATAAAATCAGCCAAATACAGCGGACGTTTTTTAACTTCCATATGAATTTTCCCGATATATTCACCGATAATGCCCAAGGTCACCAACTGCACCGCGCCGATAAATCCTACCGCCGCCACAATAGTGGCGTATCCGGGGGTCGGATTATGGCGAATGTAGCGTTCAATAACCACATAAACCCCGAGCAGCATTGAGAGCGTGCCGCCCGCCAAGCCCAAATAAGTTGCAAGGTGCAACGGACGTACCGAAAACTGCGTAATACTGTCAATGGCAAGCTGCAAACTTTTAATAAAGTTATACTTGGTATGTCCGCTGAAACGCTCCGGCGCCACAAAGTCAAGTACGGTAACTTTATCATTGGGCATAATCCAACTGAGCAGGCCTCTGAACAAGCGGTCTTGTTCATTAAAGCCCTTCAAAAAGTCAACATATTTACGGTCAATCAATCTGAAATCAGGCATACTTTCCGGAATTTTAGTTTCAGATAAGCAGTTTAACAGCCAATAAAAGGCTTTGGCGCAAAACTTATAAAAACGCGAGGTTGCCACATTGTCAACGCGCTTGGTCAACACAATTTCCGAACCGTTCTGCCACGCCTCAACCATTTGCGGAATATAAACCGGCGGGTGCTGCAAATCGGCATCCATAAAAATCACCGCATCGCCTTTGGCATAATCCATACCGGCGGTCATGGCTATTTCATGTCCGAAATTACGCTTCAGTTGCACAATTTTAACTCTGGCGTCTTTGGCCTGAAGCTTTTTAACTTCCGCTAAGGTTTTATCTTTGCTGCCGTCATCAACAAACAGCATTTCAAACTCTGCGTTTTTAACTTTTTTCAGTTCTTTATTCAGCTGTTTATAAAGTTCAGCGACATTACCCTCTTCATTATAAGCTGAAATAACAATACTAACTTGTTTCATGTTTTTCTTCCGTTACAAATTATAAAATCCGTAATAAATAGTTTTACGTTTAATTTTACCGACAGGATTTTTACAGTCAACCTCAATTATTTGCGGTTCCGATAAATTATCAAGCACTTTTTTAAGTCCGTTATATTC
>CALETM010000135.1 GCA_937920765.1 uncultured Alphaproteobacteria bacterium
TGTAAAAAGATAACATAAAAAAAATGTTGACATTATTTTTAATGTGCGTTAATTTGCTTGTAATGACACATTAAAAAGTCAAAAATAATGTTATCAGAATCAGCTTCAAACGCTGTTATTACCGCAGATTTATCAATAACAGCAAAAGAGAGGCAAAGAAATGACTAAAGATGACATTACTTTTCAGCTCGGGTGTCGTTGGGCGGAACTGCTGAAAAAATATTTTGGAAGGCAGAACACCGCAAAAGCGGTAGCACGAGCTTTTGGTGTGGAGTTAAGGACGGCCAAAGGTTGGCTTCGGGGTTCGGCTCCGTATATAAAATATATACACGTCGCAGGACAGAAGTTAGGCAGCGGATTTGTCGCGGAGCTACTAACTCCAAATGCAAAGTTGAAAACCTATTTTGATATAGATAAGGAACTTGAAAAAATGGAATTATGTATCTGTCAATTACGCGAAGAAATCCGAAGCTTAGAGAAGGACGGGCGGCATGATTAAAAAATCAACCGCCACCCTTCTTCTGATTTTTGCTAAAGTCTTAGCCGGCTGCTCAGATGCTTGTTTGAAAGGTGCTAAAAGGATATGGAAGATATAAAGATTGATGAAATAGCAAACGCTTTATGCGCCGATATTCTTAATCTTTGTTATGCTATCGGCTTGCAAGGCAAGTTGGACGGCAACGAATTTGTCGCCTATAACCCGACACGCGCCGACAAGCATCTGGGCAGTTTCAGAATTTGTGTAAAAGGAGCAAAGCAAGGGATTTGGTGCGAGTTTGCCGGTATGGGACGCGGCGACCCGATAGACCTCATTAACTATTGTCTGTTTAACAATTCCACCAATAAGCACGAAGCTATTGAGTGGGGTAAGTCATTTCTAGGTATAGGAACAGGCAAAGTCACATTGAAACAGGTTCGGCAGAGAGCCGAAGAACAACGCGAAGCGAGCGAAAAATTACAAAAAGAAGAAGCGGAAAATTTTAGACGTTACGCAGAAAAAATTTGGCTTGACGCACAGCCAAGTATAAAAGGAACTCCGGCAGAAAAATATTTTAATGCGCGGGGAATTGATTTTAATTTCTTGAAAAAACAACCGAATGCGATTCGGTTTGTGCCGGAATGCTTTTACGAAAAAGACGCAAGAACCGGACAGAAAGTTTATATGCCTGCGGTAGTTACAGCAATACACAACTCCAATAATATGTTTGTAGGTGTGCACCGAACTTTTCTTGAAGAAGTTAATGGTGTGTGGAAACGCAAGAGTAAAAAAGTCTTGGGCTCTTTCGCAGGCGGAGCTATTCGCTTATGGCGTGGCAAAACTGGTTTGCCGGTCAGTAAGCTGCATACTTTGGAACATTGGGACGAAGTTGACGAAACGTTGATTATTTGCGAGGGTATTGAAGACGGGCTAACCATTGCAATGGCTTGCCCTGAATATCGTATTTGGACATCAATCAGCGTTTCTAATATGCAAAACATAGAAATTCCAAAGTTAATTAACCAAGTAATCATTGCCGGAGATGTTGACGGGGACCAGTCTATTGCCACAAAGCAAGTTAATACGGCTGCAATGGCTTTTCAACGTGCCGGTAAAGTCGTTAAAATAGCGCGACCGCAGAACGCGCATGATTTTAACGACGAATTGACGGGAATGAATTACAAAAACAGCTGATTGGCGTCAGTTTTTTTATAAGGATAGACTGTAATGAAAAAACAATTAAATTCTATAAAAGACAGCATCAAAAATGCTGCACCGGTAACAGCCCAAGCAAACAAATTTTTGCCTAAAAACTGTCCGGTAACGCCACTTGGCACAAAAAAAGGAATGTATTACTATATTGACGCTCTCGGACAATTTAGAGAACTGAGAGATAAAGACCACGGAAGGCTTTATCTTTTAGGATTGTTAGGACCGGCAGTAGATTTTACAACCAAAGAATACCCAAGAAGGAACGCGGAAGGCGATGTTTCCGGTTGGAAGCCGGAAGAATTCGGACAAGATTTAATGGCCGAATGTGCTACACGCGGTGTTTGGGAACCTTTTGAACGCGTCCGCGGCGCAGGTTGTTGGCTTGATGACGATGATAATATCGTTATACATAGCGGTAACCAAGTTAATATTGGCGGACACGTTCAGAATCCCGGGTTATGCGGAGCTTATGTCTATCCGAGTGAACCGCCACGCCAAAAACCATGGGAAGGGACGGCCAAGCCTAAGGATATTGAGGAGCTTTACGCCCTCTTGAAAACTTGGGCTTGGCGCAGACCTGAAATAGACCCGATGTTATTGCTCGGTTGGATTGGCGCAGCGTTTGTTGGTGGAGCGCTAAAATGGCGTCCTCTGATTTGGTTAACAGGTAACCGCGGAACGGGTAAAAGCACACTACAAGAAGTTATTAACTGCATTTTTGATAATTCAATCTTATCAGTTTCAGACCCGACGCCGGCAGCAATATTCCAAAAAGTGGGATTTTCAAGCCTGCCGGTTGCGCTTGATGAAATGGAGCCGGAAACAGATAACAAAAAAGTTCAGAACATTATAAAACTTGCGCGACAAGCCTGTTCAGGCGGTGTAATTCTTAGAGGTTCGGCCGAAGGCAATGCAAGCGAATTTAAGGCTCGGAACTGTTATCTGTTCAGCTCTATCTTGGTGCCGGCACTTCTCCCTCAAGACCGTTCAAGAATCGCAATCCTTGATTTGAAGGAGATTTCCGGCACGCCCCCTCGGATAAACCGTAAAGAATTATCCGCAATCGGGCAAAAAATCTTTAGACGTATGATAGATAAACGCGAAGATTTTGCGATAAATATGGAAAATTTACGAATTGAATTTGCAAAACTCGGCTTTGATAGCCGCGGCTGCGATCAATTCGGAACACTCATTGCTGCAGCGCAAGTTATTTTATATGACGACCCGATGACATCGGACGACATTGCCGAAATGGGCGAGATGATGAAGGAAGTAATAGAAGCGGAGCAATACGACAACGACAGTAATGAAGTTCAGTGCCTAAATCATCTGTTAACCTCAACTTGCGAGGCATTCAAAGACGGACGGAAGCGTTCTATTGGCGACTGGATAAATCAGGCCGCCGGTCTTGAAAATACCGAATGCAGCACCGGAGCAATAACGGAAGATACAAAAGATGCAGCAAACAAAGTCCTTTCAACATACGGACTTAAAGTCGCCAATGAATATCTGTCAGGCGATTCAATGACACAATGCTTGCTTGTAGCAACAAGCCACCAAGGACTTGCAAAAGTGTTTAAAGAAACGGCTTGGGCGGAAGGTGTTTGGACACAGGCATTGCGCCGCCTCAAAGGGGCACAACCATATAAAACACGCCGGTTCGGTGGAGTTGCAAGTAAATGCACATTTATTCCAATTCAATCAATTATAGGAGATTAAAGTATGATTATAGAAATCAAAATAGATACAGGCGACCGATTAAATTCCGAAAGTATAACAAAATTGGCGCAAGAAGCAAAACTAACGGTTAATGACGCTCTGGGTAAATGCGAAGGTCTTGTTAAAGCTGGCGGCATAAAAGCATTTGATAAAGATGAATATAATAAAGGGTTATTTAACAATGGCAAAACTGATAAATAATAAAAAAGGCTTTAAGGTTATCAAACTTTCTAAAGTGGAAGTTTTGGATATGTGGGGAAAATACGGCGGCGTCGGAATTTGCGAGCGATGCAACGAAATTCCGGCCGAAGGCGGCTATTATGTTGCTGTCTTAAATCATTATCTCTGCACGAAATGTTATAAAGACTGGATAAAGAACGCAAAAGTTTATGAAGAAGATAAATATTTTGAAAACATAAATTTTACGGAAGTTAAGAAAAAACTTCAACGTTTAAGTTACTGGGAGCAA
>CALETM010000136.1 GCA_937920765.1 uncultured Alphaproteobacteria bacterium
GAGAAAAAACAAGAAGATATAAAATAAAAAATTTACGAAAAACTAAAATAATTGCATAAAAAAACCGCCCAAAGGCGGCTTAAATTGTGGATAAGTGGGAAAGCTCTAAAAATAGAGCTGTTGAAAATGTGTAGTTTATTTCTTCCGGAAGAGTCCTTGTATTAAAGCAAAAACAAAGCAAAGCATAAGTAAGCCGCCAAGAAAGGCACCGAGAAAATTAACACTATTTATAATAACAGAGCTAACTTCATTACTCAGTTGAGGCAGTTTTAATACCCCGATAATTACGATAAAAAGACCTATTCCATAGATAAAAGGCGCAATCGCAGATAAGGTGCTGTTCAGATTCTCTTTTTTATATTTTTTGTTTAGAATAGTGAGTAAAATAAAAGCTACCAATATGAATAGTGCTATATAGAAAGCCGTTATTCCAAAGATGGCACAAGCTATAATACAACCCATAAAAGAGAAAAACTCAATCATCAGGTTTATCCTAGTAAAATTTTATTGTGTTTGTATTGGTGTTTGCGTTGGTATTGGTTGTTTGGACAGAAGTGTAAGTATTAATTACCGGTCTTAATGCAAGGGCTTTTTGAAACTCATAATCTTCTTTTCTTTGATACATATATGACTCTTCTTGTTTATCAAAACAACGATTGTAGGCGGCAGTCTTGGTCTTGGTACCGTATTTTTCACAAGTTGCCTGCCATGCTTGGTAATTAGCTTGAAGTAACACGTATGCCCTGACTACGCCATAAGCATTTACATCTTCATTATATACTTGGTCATGTTTAGTACGGCAATCAATATAACTGTTCGTACCCGGCTTTAACCCCAACATCGCACACCGCGTATGCAGTAAACTCTCCGCGGCTAGGGAAGCCTTTTGCACCCGTTCTGATGATTGATCATCATACCCAACACAATTATTAGCTAGCGAACATTTAAAATTTTCATATACAAAGCAACCATTTAATAAAAACAGGCTTGAAATTATAGACATATATTTAATTTTATTCATCTATTAACCTCGTTATCATTAACTGGCTTTTGAAGTGTCAGTGTTGTTGTTATTCGTTTCTTTGGTTTGGCGAATCATTCTTAAAATTTCGCGTTCTTCGGGGGTTATATTATCTTCAAGCGGAGTATTCCACAAATCTTCTTCAGTTATATCTCCGGAAATAAAATCTAAAAAAGCCGTGCGATTGAATTTCAAAAATTCCGCAACCTTTTTAATCTCAGACAACTGTATTTTTCTTATACCATTTAGGATAGCACTAACATGTGATTGCTGTATGCCCAAATATAAGGCAAAATCTTTTTTTGTCTTATGGAGCTCATCTAAACGGCGTTCAAGCCAATGTATTTCATTCTTATTAGACATACGAGAATCGTAACTTATTTTAAGCATAATATCAAGAAAAAAATAATTTACGAAAATCAAAAATAATTGCTTGACATTTATTTATGATTTTCGTAACGTGTGGTAAAGGAGAAAGATTATGAATTATCGGAAATTGATAAAAATTATAAAACCTAATCAGCTGGCAAAACTTATGAAGATACCGGCAACAACCGTTTACTCGTGGAAAAAGTGCGGTATCCCCGCCTGGAGAGTAACTGACATTGCGGCAGCGTGCGAAAAGAACAATATTGACATTTCAGACTGTTACGAAGGGGGTTGCGATGATAGACTTACAGACGGTTTATAGCGTTGTAGTTGGAATATCATTATTTAAGATTGGCGCAGCATTGCTTTATATATTTTTAAAAATATTTGCGGCAATCACCGGAATAATGATTGGTGCTGTTTTATCTGATAGCAAAAAGAGGCGATAATGAGTGATGTATTTGATGAAAATATTTGCTTTGAAAATGAGGTGCTGCGGCTTAAAAACGCCAAATTAAAGGAGCTGTTAAAAGAGTGCCGCCCTTTTGTTGAAATGGCTTTAGGTGAAGATGATATACCGAATCAAAATAATGAGGCATTTGAGTTGTTAGATAAATTAGACGAGGTATTAAATGAGTAATTTTATATGCCCGACTTGCGGAGTGAATAATATAGACTGTGGCACTGCCGGTTTCAAAACATACAGGGAGATTGAACTTGAGTACAAGCTTAATCAGCTGGAATATAAGCTTGCTCAGTTACAACATAAAAATGCAAACCTTGAAGGCAAATTAAAATGGCGCATAACTAATATAAAAAATTTATCCGCCATGAATGCCACCCTTTTCGCTCTGTTAAGGCGCTGTCATGACAAAATGTGCAAAGACCTTGTGGACGGCGCAGAGCTATCAGATGCCGGAAATATCACCCTTTTAACAGATATTGAAAAAGTTCTTAATGACGAGGAAAGCAGATGTGTGAAATAACGATACCTGTCTCTTATACACATCTCCGAGCCCACGAGACGCTACGCTATCTC
>CALETM010000137.1 GCA_937920765.1 uncultured Alphaproteobacteria bacterium
GCATTTTTTTATAAAGACTATTTTAACAAATTATGTATATGCTTAAGGTATATGTTATAAGGATTTTATGTGCATGAAAAACTTAAAAATACTAGGCTTTGCCGCGCTTTTAGCGTTGCTTGCAGGTTGCTCTCATCAAGAAGAAATGCCGGTTAAAAACGTGCCTTTGTTTCAAGATGAGATTATTGCTCTGCAAAACTTAAAGTCGCGCGTGTTGGTTTATTGTTTTACTTCCGCCGATTATCAAGCAAATGATTGTGCCAAACGCTTTGAATCAAAAGGTTTTGTTCGGCTTAGAGATATTCCGAAACTGCCGGCGGAATTTGACTTTTTAAAAGGCGACACCTACCCGACCCGTCGTTGGCGTAAAGACGAACAAGTTCCAAGGTGGTAACTGCCGATGCAAGCCAAAATTAAAACCATAGCCTTTAGCGGATTAGATGTTCCCGATGTTGATGTGCAAATTCAAATCAGCTCGGGAATACCTGCTTTTACTATCGTGGGGCTGCCCGATAAAGCGGTTGCCGAAAGTAAAGAGCGAGTTCGCGCCGCGTTTCAGGCTATCGGAATCAGTTTTCCGGCTAAACGCATCACCATTAACTTAGCGCCGGCTAACCTGCTTAAAGAGGGCTCACACTTTGACCTGCCGATTGCCGTCGGTATTTTAACCTGTATGGAAATTTTGCCGCAGGAAGAACTCTCCGAATATATCGTGCTTGGCGAATTGGGGCTTGATAATTCGATTATGCCGGTAAACGGCGTGTTGCCGGTGGCAATTAAAGCCAACCGCGAAGACAAAGGGCTTATTTGTCCGGAACAACAAGGCAGCGAAGCGGTTTGGGGCGGGCTTAAAAATATTGTGGCAACGCCAAGCTTGCTTGCGTTAATTAATCACTTTAAAGGGATTCAAACTCTGCCGCAACCGGTTGCCAAACGGCGCAAAGAGCAAATAAGCGGGCTTGATTTGGCTGATATTAAAGGACAGGAGAGCGCCAAACGCGCGCTTGAAATTGCCGCCGCCGGCTCGCACAACATGTTAATGGTCGGACCTCCGGGAGCCGGAAAATCAATGCTGGCTTCGCGGCTTACTTCCATTTTGCCTCCTTTGAGCGCGGAAGAAGCGCTTGAAACCTGCATTATTCATTCAGTGGCCGGTGAGTTAAAAGACGGAGAACTTGACTTTACTCGTCCGTACCGCGACCCGCACCATAACGCCTCAACTTCGGCTTTGGTCGGTGGCGGGCGCAAAGCTATGCCGGGTGAAATTTCACTTGCGCATAACGGGGTTTTGTTTTTAGACGAGTTGCCCGAATTTAACCGCAGCACCTTAGAAGCGCTGCGTCAGCCGCTTGAAAACGGTTGCGTTACCGTTTCAAGAGCTGAATATCATCATACTTATCCGGCGCGTTTTCAGTTGATTGCGGCCATGAATCCGTGCCGTTGCGGATATTTGGGATTTGCCGGACAAGAGTGCCCGAAAGCTCCGCAATGCGCCGCCGAATATCAAGCTAAAATTTCAGGTCCGTTATTAGACCGTATTGATATTCATGTTTTTGTGCCGCCGGTCAGCCCGTGGGAAATTTTTGAGCAAGCCAAAGGCGAATCGTCAGAAACCGTGCGCAAACGCGTAATTTCAGCTCGCGAAATTCAAAAAGAACGTTTTATAAAATTCGGACACCCCGAATTATTGACCAACTCGCAATTAAAAGGCGACCTTTTAGAAGACGCCGTGCAACTTGACAACGAGGCGCAAAAGCTGTTAATCCGCTTTGCAGAGCAGTTTAAGCTTTCCGCCCGCGGTTATCATCGCACATTAAGATTAGCAAGAACAATTGCGGACTTGCAAAATGAAACAAAAGTGCTTAAAATGCATATCGCCGAAGCGTTAAATTATCGGCGCGTTATGCCGGCAAAATAAATTACAGGAGATTAAAAAATGAAAATGTTAAAGCCGTCTAAACTTTTACTTTTTTCTTTGATGACAGCCGTTATCGCCGGACTGACCGGTTTTAGCGATGCATCTGCCGCATCAAGACAATCGGCTTACAGCGTGCGTGATATGATGGCTCGCCGCGGACGTCCGCCTAAGAGCGTGATTCAGCCTGCCAAACGCACAACTCCGACGGTTGTTCGTAAATTTGCCGCCGCTCCTGCGTCTGCCACGGTTGCCACCGACAGCTCCGCCGGCTATAAACAAACGGTTTTAATTGATAAAGACGGCAGTTTGTTCCCCGGAGGTTCATGCGAAAACTGCACAACCGACCCGCTTGATAAAGACGGCAGTTTGTTTCCGGGCGGCCCGTGCGTAAGTTGCTATAACAGCGGACCGCTGATTGATACCGGCCCGTGCGAAACCTGCAAAAAGCCCGAACCGCGAGTTGCCAATTATATTGTTCCGTATACTCCGTATATTTATAAGGCAGTCGCCCGCGATTGTTGCGCCATGGCTCCGCTTTATTTGGAACATGTTGACTTTAATCTATCCGGTGAAGCCAATAACGATTCGGAAAAACTCGGCAATTATCGTTTCAGAATTTTCGGGTGCCGCCGCTATGATAAAGAAGCTATCTTAAACCGCGGACGTGTAATGGAAAAAGATATGAACTTCTCGCAAATTTTTGAAGAAGTTACCGGCAATTGCTATAATTTGGTTAAAATGCCCGACGATTTGTGCCTGCAAACCACCCCGTCACCATTGCCTGAATATATTTTGACTGCCGAAATCACCAACTTTTTTATGAATGTGTGCGACGGCTATAATTGGAAAGACGTGCAAAAACAAAATTCACGCACAGGCTCGGCGGAAATGACCGTTACATGGCGTTTGACCAACCTTACCAAAACCAAAGTTTTATGGGAAGGACAAACCACCGGTTACAGCGATTTGTATGACGGCGCCGAAAACGGCGAAATTAAACTGGTTGAAGACGCCTTTGCCGATGCGGCAAGCAATTTACGCACCATGGCCGGCTTTGAAGACCGCTTGATGGTTCGTTTAACTCCGGAAGAGCTGACCGAACAGCGCAATGCCCTGATTGATGAAGAAATCGCCTTAAATCCGGCCAAGTGTCGCTTTCAGGAAGAGCTTATGCAGGTTAAAAACTGTGAAGTAAGCCGTCCGGAAAGCAACGTAACACAATGTCCTGCCTACATTGAACAAAACTCAGGCGTTGTTTCAGATTATGAAGTTTTTGACAATATTGTTGTTGAAAACAGCGGCGTTGTTTCAACCGGTGACTACACCAAAGTTGATGACACTTGGGTTGATATGCAACAGAATACAAAATCTTTTGACAGCCTGTGCATAATTGACCGCCCGCCCTATGAAACATTAAGTCAGGAAAACTTATATAAAGTTCGGGCTTCGGTAGTTGAAATTAACGGCAACGCCGGCAAAAAAGGCGCCGGTCTGATTATTTCAGAATCGTTTGTTTTAACTTCTGCCGATTTGGTTGATAAAACTAACAATCGTTACCAAATTAAAACTATTAACGGCAAAGCGCTTACCGGTCATGCGGTACGGGTAAATCCGGCCAAAAACATTGCACTGATTATGCTTGATGAGCCAACCGCTTATACCCCGCTTTCGTTAAATCTTGATTTGCCCAAAGTAAATCAAAGCGGATTTATGGTTCTCGGCATGCTTGACGTTCAAAACTTTAATGACGGTGAAAACTATATCGACAACAGCGGAAAAGTTGCCGGTTATCGTTATTCGGAAGACAAAGGTTCTGAAATTATGGTAGATACCTTTGTGCAAAACGTTACCATCGGCGGAGTTTTGATTGATGCCAACGGCACTATTAACGGCGTGGCTCATTCAGGCAAAAAGACAAACAGCGGTATGGATTTATTCCTACCGACCGAAACCGCGCTGCGCAGCGTCGGTCTTTCAATTTGCGAAAAACTTTACGCCAAACCGAGCCCGTGGCAACAGACTGTTTATAAACCGGTTACCGAAAAAATATTGACTTCTGCTCCCAAAGCACCTGAAGCCATGAAAGCAAAAGACCGTAAGTAAACGGTTTGGTTAATAAATTAATCGGTGATGGCTTTCCGGCTATCACCGATTTTTTGTCTTAAGAAAACCGCCTGCGATGTTTTCGCAGGCGGCTAAGATTATTGGTATTAATCAAAATAACACTCTCCGGTTTTAGGATCTATCGGCACTTTGTACTTTTCACATAATTCTAAGTAATACTTACGAGCCAGTTCTTTGTCACAATGTTCCCAATCTTCATAACATTCATCTATAAACTTACGATGTTCCGGTGTCATTTGAATACACCCATACTTAGATGTCCATTTGTAACAATCCTTTCTGCAGCGATTTTCCGCATAATCCCAAACCCCGTGTTGTGTATCTAAACAATGTCCCGGTTCATCAAAAAACAAAAGAACCACTAGCAAACATAATAAAACGATTGCTGTTAGCGTCATATAAAGTATAAACTTAAATA